>NZ_JBDJMI010000021.1:0-65627 GCF_039673825.1 Luteimonas sp. TWI662
GGGCAGACGGGCGGCGACGAGGTGAGCTTTGCGAATGTCGATGGCGATGCGCGTCGGCTCAGCGGGGTGGCCGCGGGTGTCGATGCGACCGACGCGGTCAATATGAGCCAGCTGAGCGAAGTCGCGGGCGAGGTCGGCGATCTCGGTGCGCTGGCGGTGCGCTACGACACCGATGCCGACGGCAATCCGGACTACAGCCGGGTGACGCTGGCCGGAACCGGTGGCACGGCGATCGGCAACGTCGCGGCAGGCGAGGTCAGCGCGACGAGCACCGAGGCGATCAACGGGGCGCAGCTGTTCGGGGTGGCCGGCTCCGTGGCCGACCATCTGGGGGGTGGCGCGGGCGTCAATGCCGACGGCACGATCTCCGCACCGACCTACGTGATCCGTGGCGGCAACTACACCAATGTCGGCGATGCATTCGACGCGGTGGATGGTGCATTCGACGATCTGGTCGTCGATGTCGGCGACCTGGGGGCGACTGCGGTGCGCTACGACACCGATGCCGACGGCAATCCGGACTACAGCCGGGTGACGCTGGCCGGGACCGGCGGCACGGCGATCGGCAACGTCGCGGCAGGCGTGGCGGCCGATGAGGCGGTCAATGTCGGCCAGCTGTCGCCGGTGGTCGCAGCGCTGGGCGGCGGCGCGGGGATCGACCCGACGACCGGCGCGGTGACCGGCCCGGTGTACACGCTCGACGACGGCAGCGACACCGGCACGACGACCGACTTCGGCGATGTGGGCTCGGCGCTGGACAACCTCGACGGGCGCACGGCAAGCAACACCACGACGATCAACAATCTGCTCGACGGCACCGAGGGTCTGGTGCGGCAGGATCCGGGCACGCTGGTGATGACGGTCGGCGGGCAGACGGGCGGCGACGAGGTGAGCTTTGCGAATGTCGATGGCGATGCGCGTCGGCTCAGCGGGGTGGCCGATGGCGTCGACGACACCGATGCCGCGAATGTCCGTCAGCTGCGCGCGGTGGAGGGGCAAATCGGCGATCTGGATGCATTCGCCGTGCGCTACGACACTGCCGACATGGCGCAGATCACATTGGGCGGAAGTGGCGGTACCGTGATCGACAACCTCGCGGCCGGGCAGATCGCGGCCGGCAGCCTGCAGGCCATCAACGGCGGGCAGATGTTCGCGAGCATGTCGAGCATGGCGGCGATCTTCGGAGGCGGTGCCTCGGTCGATCCGTTCGGCGGGCTGGTGCCACCGGACTACATGATCCAGGGCACGTTCTACAACTCGGTGGGCGACGCGCTGGCCGCGCTCGACACCGGGCTGACCCAGGTCAACGCGCGCATCGACAACCTGCCGCCTGGCAGCGGTGGCGGTGATCCGCTGGTGGCCGTCGACGGTGTGCGCGACGGCAGCGATGATGCGGCTATGGCCGATGGCCAGCGCGGCGTCTCGATCGGCAGCAACGCGAGCCACGGCGGGCGTTACGGCACCGCCATTGGTGGCGACAGCCACGCGGCCGGTGATCACGACACCGCGATCGGCGGCAATGCCAAGGTCCATGCCGACAACAGCACGGCGGTCGGCGCCAACGCCACCGTGCAGGCGGCGGCGAGCGAGGCCGTCGCGGTAGGCGAGGGCAGCACGGTCGCGGCAAGCGGCGGTACCGCGATCGGCCAGGGCGCGACTGTCACCGACACTGCGCAAGGTGCGGTCGCGTTGGGCCAGGGCTCGGTCGCCGATCGCGCTGGGACAGTCTCGGTCGGCAGCGCAGGCAGCGAGCGCCAAGTGGTGAACGTCGCGGCCGGCACCCAGGACACCGATGCGGTCAACGTGTCGCAGTTGCGCGCGTCCGAGCAGGGAACCGTGCGCTACGACACCAATCCCGACGGCAGCGCCAATCCGACCCAGATCACGCTCAACCGGGGCGGCGGCGAAGTGCTGGTGCGCAACGTGCGGGCCGGTACCGCCGGCACCGACGCGGTCAACGTCAATCAGCTCAACGCCGGGATCGGTCGTGCAATCGGGGAGGCGAACGCCTACACCGACATGCGTGTGGGGCAGATGCAGTCCGACATCTGGGAGATCGATCGCGGGTACCGCGCCGGTGTGGCGGCCGCCATGGCGGTGGCGGGCCTGCCGCAGGCCTACATGCCCGGCAAGAGCATGGTCGCGGCCGCCGTGAGCGGGTACGAGCGCGAGGCCGGTCTCGCGGTCGGCATCACGACGGTCTCGGAGAATGGTCGCTGGGTCTACAAGTTCAGCGGTACGACCAACACCGTCAACGACGTCGGCTTCACGATGGGCGCCGGCCTGCAGTGGTGATTGCAGCGGCCCCGTCCACGGACGGGGCCGTTTGCCTGGAATGCGGTTCAAGGAGACCCAGCATGCATTCGATCCCGAGTTTTTCCGTCCGCCTCTGCGCAGTGGTTCTCGTCGCCGGACTCGCTGCCTGCGCCTCGACTGGCGGCGTCGACGAGGCGCCACGATTCCCCGATCCCGCCTCGGCGAAGCCGCTTGGCGGCATCTACCCCACGGTCGGTGCGTTGCAGCCGCTGGCGCCCGGGCTGAGCAAGGACCAGCTCTACGCGTTGCTCGGCCCCCCGCATTTCTCCGAGGGCGTGTTCGGCGTGCGCGAGTGGGACTACGTGTTGAATTTCCGCGAGGCGGATGGCCAGACGGCGCGTTGCCAGCTCAAGTTGCGTTTCGACAAGGCCGGTGTGGCGCGCGACCTGCATTGGATGCCCGCCGCCTGCGCCGAGCGGACCCGGCCGCGCGATGCCCAGATCGGGGGCGGTGTGTCCACCACAGGCGAGCGGGTCGCCCTACTGTCGGCCGATACCACGTTCGTCTTCGCCAGCGCCGAGTTGACGCCGTTGGGCCGGCGCACGCTCGATGCGCTGATCGAGCGCGCCGGTGCGCTCGATGGCAGCGAGGCGATCGAGATCGTCGGCCATGCCGACAGGATCGGCCGCCCCGCTGCCAACGATGCGCTCTCGCGCCGGCGGGCAGAGGCGGTGCGCGACCATCTCGCACAGCGCGGCGGCGCAGCGGCGCGGATCTCGGTCGACGGCCGCGGGAGTCGCGAGCCGCTGGTTGCCTGCGAGGGCCTGCGCGGCGCGGACGAGATCGCGTGCCTGGCGCCCAATCGCCGCGTCGAGGTGCTGGTGCAGCGCCGGGCCACTGCCGCGGTCCCCTGAGTGGCGCCGTTCGTCGCGGCTGGCCGTGCGCGGCTGCGATGGGGATAATGCGGCATGGATGCCCGTATTCCCCTGCTGATCGACACCGACCCCGGGGTCGATGACGCCCTGGCCCTGCTGCTCGCGTTCAACGATCGCGCGCATGAGGTGGTCGGATTGACGATCGCGGCCGGCAACGTCGGCCTGCACCACACCACGGCCAACGCATTGAAGCTGTGCGAGCTGGTCGGGCGCTCCGACGTGCCGGTCTATGCCGGCAGCGCCTCGCCGCTGCTGCACCCTGCGCCGGACGCGGCCTACGTACACGGCAACGACGGCTTCGGCGACATCGGCTACGCGCCGGCATCGCACGGCCTGGAGGACGAACATGCCGCACTGGCGATCCTCCGGCTCTCGCATGTGCACGCAGGCAGCCTGGTGCTGGTGGCGCTGGGGCCGCTGACCAACATCGCGCTTGCACTCAAGCTCGATCCGACGCTGCCCTCGCGGGTGGCGCGCTTTGTGACGATGGCCGGTGCAGTCACCGGGCACGGCAACATCACGCCGAGCGCGGAGTTCAACGTCTACTTCGATCCCGAGGCGGCGAAGATCGTGTTCGACGCGTTCCCGGCGTTCGAGCTCTCGGACTGGGAGGCCACAGTGGCCCATGGCCTGCCGCACGACGAGGTACTGGCGTGGATGCAGGCGGGCGGCACGCGTGCGGACTTCTACGAAGCCATCTCGCGCAAGACGCGCGAGTGGTCGGCCGACCGCCGCGGCGACGAGTGGCACAGTGCGGATGCGCTGGCGATGGCCTGGGTGCTCGCGCCCGACGGCGTGCTGGAGACCGTCGCCCGACCGGTGGACGTGGTGCTCGACCATGGGCCGGCCCGCGGGGCGACGATCGTCGACTGGCAGCGCCAACTCGGACGGCCGGACAATGCCACGATCCTGATGCGTTACGACCGCGTGCGCTTCCACGCCCTGGTCCGCGAGGCGCTGCAGGCGGCTTGAGCCCGTCCTGGCGCCCGCCGACGGGCGCCCTTGCCGGGCGGTCCGGGCAGCGGCTATAATGCCGCTCTTTCCCTGCGCAAACTGGTGCCGCCATGAAGGCCGACATCCATCCGGATTACCGCGAAGTCGTGTTTCAGGACGTGACTTCGGATTTCAAGTTCCTCACCCGCTCGACCCTCGCGGCCACCGCGAAGGAATCGATCCAGTGGGACGACGGCAACGAATACCCGCTGGTCAAGATCGACGTGTCCTCGGCCACGCATCCGTTCTACACCGGCCAGAACAAGATCATCGACACCAGCGGTCGCGTCGACAAGTTCCGCAAGCGCTACGCGAAGCAGTAACCGGGCCGCGCGTCGCCCGCGCGACGCGTCCGGTGTGCGCAGGCGGCCGCCAGCTGGCGGCCGTCGCCGTTTGTGCGCGACGCCCATCGCATCTCCAGGTGCGGTGGGCGTCGTCGTGTTCGACGTTCCCGCAACCCAGCGACCGCGTGTCGCGGGGGGCTATGCGATAATTGACGCGTTGCGGCAAGCGCCGCGCCCGCCCCACCGGAGCATCCGCCGCTCCGGGAAACGAGGAGTCTTTTTCAGTGTCCGATACCAATTCCAAGCTCGAACAGGTCACGCTCGATGCCGCCGGCAAGTCGGTGACGCTGCCCGTCCTGCATGGCACGCTCGGCAACCCCTGCATCGACATCTCGAAGCTGCCGAAGGAAACGGGCTGCTTCACCTACGATTCCGGTTTCACCGCCACCGCCAGCTGCAAGTCCGCGATCACCTACATCGACGGCGACCAGGGCGTACTGCTGTACCGCGGCTACCCGATCGAGCAGCTCGCCGAACATTCCAGCTTCCTGGAAGTGGCCTATCTGCTGATGAACGGCGAACTGCCGTCCAAGGACGAGTTCGGGCGTTTCGAGCACGAGGTCACGCATCACACGATGATGCACGAGTCGCTCAAGTGTTTCCTGCAGGGCTTCCGCCACGATGCGCACCCGATGGCGATGCTGGCCGCGTCGGTGGCGTCGATGTCGGCGTTCTACCACGACACGCTGGATCTGCAGGATCCCGAGCAGCGCCGCCTCGCCGCGATCCGCCTGCTGGCCAAGATGCCGACGTTGGCCGCCGCTGCCTACCGCTATTCGATCGGCTGGCCGATCCGGTACCCGCGCAACAGCCTGGGCTACGTCGACCGCTTCCTGCACATGATGTTCGAGGTGCCCAGCGAGCCGCTCGAGCTCAACCCCGTGGTCGCCAAGGCGATGGATCTGCTGTTCATCCTGCACGCCGACCACGAGCAGAACGCGTCGACCTCGACCGTGCGTCTGGTCGGCTCCACCGGCGCCAATCCGTACGCCTCGGTCGCGGCGGGCATCACCGCGCTCTGGGGCCCGGCGCACGGCGGCGCCAACGAGGCGGTGCTCAAGCAGCTGGCCGAGATCGGCGATGCGAAGAACGTCGAGAAGGCGGTGCTGCGCGCCAAGGACAAGAACGATCCGTTCCGCCTGATGGGCTTCGGTCACCGCGTCTACAAGAACTTCGATCCGCGCGCGAAGATCATCCGCGAGATGACCCACAAGGTGCTCGGCGAGCTGGGGATCGACGATCCGTTGCTGGAAGTGGCGATGAAGCTGGAAGAGGCGGCGCTCAAGGACGAGTACTTCGTCGAGCGCAAGCTCTATCCGAACGTCGATTTCTACAGCGGCATCATCTACAAGGCGCTGAAGATCCCGACCGAGATGTTCACGGTGATGTTCGCCATCGGCCGCACCGCCGGTTGGGTGGCGCATTGGCTCGAGCAGCAGGTCGATCCGGAGGCCAAGATCGGTCGTCCGCGCCAGATCTATACCGGCTACGACGTGCGCGACTACCGCAAGGGCTGACGCGCCGCCGCGCCTGCGCTCAAAGAAGCCGCGGTCTCCGCGGCTTCTTCTTTGGTGCTTCGTCGGTGCCAGCGTCGCGCCGCAGTGCTGGCGCGACCGTCGCCCACGCATGGCCGCTGTCGCAATCCCCAGCCAGCACAACACACTGAAACCGAAAGCGCGCGACTTCTTCGGCGGGCGACCTCGCCTCCATCCGGAGTCGGGTTGCGTATGTCCGCAGCAGCGGACTGGCGGCCGGTGGTCGCGTCAAGCGCGCCATGGAGGGTGCGCGCCCGAGTCAGGGCAGGGTGAGCATGGGCGGCTTGCACGGCACTGCCGCGCGTCCATGCGAACGCCACGCGTGCTTCGCGTGGCCGGACCGCGAAGCGGCCTTGACCGAGGGGAGAGCGGCTTCCGGCTGGCAGGCTGCAGCCCATCCGAAGTGAAACGCCCATTCCTGCATTTGCGAGCAGAACCTCTTTTTGCTTGTTTCCCGCATGCAGGAAAAGCAGGTCGCATCGGCTGTAATCGGGCGCCTTGCAGCGCGGCGCGCTAGTCGTCGTCGTGTCCGGCCGACCCGGCAGCGAGCAATTGGCGCAGTTGCGCCCCGGACATCCGGCGGATCGGCCGATCGTCGTCGGCGCGCAGCGGCGCCTGGCGCAGCGCGTTGGCCGGCAGCACCGTCAGCTCGAACGCCACCTCGCCACCGTGGAAGGTCCAGGTCGGGCAATCCTCCCGGCGCGCGCGGTCGAGCCGGACGCGCCGACTCCGCGCCTGCGCCGGAATGCGCTGGTCGAGGAGGAAGCGCTGCACCGCATCGGCGTCGTCGCTGTGCAGATGCAGTTGCACCGGCGCCTGGGCATCGGCGGTGCCATCGAGTACGCCGCCGTGCAGACGGGGCTGGAACGGCGCGAAGAACGTGAGCGCTTCCAGCGCGGCCTCGCGGCTGCGCTGCAGCGCGTCGGCGTGCGCAGCGGACGCGAACAGGCGGCGGTACTCGCCCAGTGCCTGCTCGATTTCCTGATCCTGCGGCAGCGAGGCATCGTCGTGGATGCCCAGTCGCCCAGCGGCCTTCAGCCGGGCCTGATGGATCTCGTGGATGCCGCCCTCGGCCATGAGTCGGGCAGCCTCGTGCGCCAGACGGTGGCGACGTTCTCGGGTGCGGGCCCCGGCATGCTGGCGTGCGCGATGCATGCATGTTCCCCCGTGTCGATCGACGTACCGACTCTACGCCTCCCTCCTGGGCGGTCAAGCCATCGCGCCAGGGGCCGGCGCGATGGATTCAGGGGTGGGCCGGTTCGATCAGAAAATGTCGAACGCTTCCTCGGCCGGCACGTCGTCGATCTGCAGATCGACCTCGGACGCCATCCGCTCTAGGTCCTCGGCCTTCACGTACTCCACGATGCCGCCACCCTCGGCGCCCACCGGCATCAACCGTCCGCTGGGGGTCACCGAGACGCGCACCATGCCTTCGGGCGGGTCGTTGCGCGCTTCGGGCACGCCGTCCAGAGCGACCCGCATGAAGTCGATCCAGATCGGCAGCGCGGAGCGTCCGCCGTACTCGCGGTAGCCGAGCGAGCGGTTGTCGTCGCGCCCGACCCAGACCGAGGTCACCAGGTTGCCGCCGAAGCCGGAGAACCAAGCGTCGCGATGCTCGTTGGTCGAACCGGTCTTGCCACCGACGTCCTCGCGTCCGAGCGCGCGCGCGGCGGTGCCGGTGCCGCGGCGGACGACGTCGCGCATCATCGAGATCATCTGGTAGGCCACGCGCTCGTCGATCGCGCGCTCGGCCATGACCGGTGCCTGTCCGTCCGCACGCGCCTCGGGTTCGGGGGGCGCTTCCGCCGGCTCCGGCGCTTCGGTGACGCTGCGCTGCGCCGACGCAGGTCCCAGGTCGAAGCCGTCGACGACATGCGAGGGTGCGGCCGACTGGCCGGGGCGGCCGTCGTTGCCGCAGCCGCGGCAGGCCCGGGCCGGGTTCTCCTTGAACACCAGCGTGCCTTCGCGGTCGCGGACTTCGTCGATGAACCACGGGTTGATCCGGAAGCCGCCGTTGGCGAACACCGCATAGCCGCGAGTGACATTGAGCGGGCTCAGCGATGGCGTGCCGAGCGCGATCGACAGGTTGGGCGGCAGCTGCGACTCGTCGAAGCCGAAGTGGCTGATGTAGCGACGGGCGTAATCCACGCCGATCATGTCGAGCAGACGCACAGCGACCAGGTTGCGCGACTGCACCAGCGCTTCGCGCAGGCGCATCGGCCCGCGGAACTGGCCATCGGAATTCTGTGGCCGCCAGTCCTGCCCTCGGCGCATTCTGAACAACACCGGCGCGTCGGGCACGATCGACGCCGGGTTGAAGCCCTTCTCGAATGCCGCAGCGAAGATGAACGGCTTGAAGCTCGACCCGGGCTGGCGGAGCGACTGTGTGGCCCGGTTGAAATTGCTGCCGGCGAAGCTGAAGCCGCCGATCAGCGCGCGGACCGCGCCGTTGTCCGGCTCCAGCGAGACCAGTGTGGCCTGGCCGCGCGGCAACTGGTCGAGTTGCCAACTCACCGTGGGCGGCGGCGTGGGGGCGTCGGGATCGGCATTGGCGGCCACCTTGGCCGGGGTCTCGATCCGGCGCACCCGGGTGAGGTCGCCGCGCGCGAGCAGGGCGGACGGCGCGCGCCCCGTCCAGCGGCTGCTGGCCGCGTCCAGGGTGACGGTGCTGCCATCGGCCAGGACCACCTCCGCGGTGCCGTCGCCGCTGCGCAGCACCAGGGCCGGCAGCAGGCCGCCCTGCGGGGCGATGCCGCGCAGCCGGCGCGCGGCGGTCGCCGCGTCTTCATCGGCCGCCAGCTCGAAGGTCTCGCTCGGCTTGACCCAGCCGTGACGGTGGTCGTAGGTCATCAACCCGTTGCGCACCGCCAGTTCGGCGGCGGCCTGCATCGTCGGGTCGATCGTCGTGGTGACGTGGTAGCCGCGGGTGAGCACGTCGCCGCCGTAGCGGGCGACCATCTCCAGGCGCACCATTTCCGCGACATAGGGCGCGTACGCCTCGATCGGCCGCTCATGGGGGCTGGCGTGCATCTCGACCGCACGCGCGGCCGCCGACTCGGCCGGCGTGATGTAGCCCAGCTCCTGCATGCGCGCCAGCACATAGACGTCGCGACGCTCGCGCGCGCGCTCGGGATTGCTGATCGGGTTGCCGCTGGACGGGAATTTGGGGATCGCCGCCAGCGAGGCCATCTCGTCGAGGTCGAGCTCAGCGAGCGGCTTGCCGTAGTAGAACTCGGCCGCCGCGGCCACGCCGTAGGCGCGGTTGCCGAAGAAACTCTTGTTCAGGTACAGCTCGAAGATCTCGTCCTTGGTGAGGTTCTGCTCCATCTTGCGCGCCAGCAGCATCTCGGCGAACTTGCGGGTGAAGCTGTACTCCGAGCTCAGGAAGAACTGCCGGGCGACCTGCTGGGTGATCGTCGAGCCGCCGGGGACGCGGCGGTCGTCGGTGGTCGCCAGCAGCCACAGCGCGCGGGCCACGCCGCGGTAGTCGATGCCGCCGTGCTGGTAGAAGCGCGCATCCTCGGTGGCCAGGAACGCCTGCTTCAGGCGCTCGGGCACCTGGTCGATCTTGACCGGGTAGCGCCGCGTCTCGCCGAACAGCGCGATCAGCTTGCCGTCCCGGGCATAGACGTACATCGGCTCCTGCATCTCGATGTCGCGCAAGGTCTCCACGTCCGGCAGCTTGGAGGCCACGGCCGTGTACAGGATGCCCGCGGCCACGGTGGCCAGGACGGCCAGCACCAGGCCCAGGATCAGGACCCAGCGCAGCAAACGGCGGAAACGGGAGGCGCGGGGGCGGGGGGGCGACGCGGAATCGGGTCTCATCCGCGCAGTATAGGGCGCCATCGCCGGCCGGTCGCTGAGCGGCTGCGAGGGCCTCCGACGCCCCCTGTGCAGCGTGCCCGACCTTGCCATTGCGGGGAAAGTCCGTTATCTAATGCGCCGGGACACGCGGCGTGCGGATGCGTCCGTGGCGAAGGGGAGCAATCTGTGGGGCTCATCGCAAAAAGCCACGTGCCGCTGGTCGGCATCGACATCAGTTCGACCGCGGTCAAGTTGCTCCAGCTGTCCAGGCAGGGCAACCGGTATCGCGTCGAACACTATGCGGTCGAGCCGTTGCCGCCCAACGCCGTGGTCGAAAAAGCGATCGTCGAGGCCGAGGCGGTCGGTGACGCGATCCGGCGGGCCGTCGCCCGCTCCGGTACCCGTGCCAAGCACGCGGCCGCGGCCGTCGCCGGCTCGGCGGTGATCACCAAGACCATCCCGATGCCCGCCGATCTCGACGAGGACGAGCTCGAGTCGCAGATCGAGCTCGAGGCGGTCAACTACATTCCCTATCCGATCGAGGAAGTGAACCTCGATTTCGCGGTGCTCGGTCCCTCGCCCGGCAATCCCGATACCGTGCAGGTGCTGCTGGCGGCCTCCCGCTCGGAGAACGTCGAACTGCGCGCCTCGGCGCTGGAGCTGGGCGGGCTCATCGCCCGGGTCATCGATGTCGAGGCCTTCGCGATCGAAAGCGCGTTCGCACTGGTTGCCGATACGCTCGACATCGCCGCGGATGGTGTCGTGGCGTTGGTCGATGTCGGTGCGACGATGACCACCCTCAACGTGCTGCGCAACGGTCGCAGCCTGTATTCGCGCGAGCAGGTGTTCGGCGGCAAGCAGCTCACCGACGAGGTCATGCGCCGCTACGGGCTGAGCTACGAGGAGGCCGGCCTGGCCAAGCGCCAGGGCGGGCTGCCGGAAAGCTACGAGGTCGAGGTGCTCGAACCCTTCAAGGAGGCGATGGTCCAGCAGATCAGCCGCCTGCTGCAGTTCTTCTACGCCGGCAGCGACTTCAATCGGGTCGACCGGATCGTGCTGGCCGGCGGCTGCGCGTCGATCCCGGGCGCGGCGGCGATGGTGGAAGAACAACTCGGCGTGCCGAGCGTGCTGGCCAACCCGCTGGCGCAGATGACGCTCGGCCCGCGTGTCCAGGCGCAGGCGCTGGCCCAGGACGCACCGGCGCTGATGATCGCCTGCGGTCTCGCACTGCGGAGCTTCGACTGATGGCGCGGATCAACCTGCTGCCCTGGCGCGCCGAACGGCGCCGGCAGCGACAGAAGGAATTCGGGATCATGGCCGCGTTGGCGGCCGTGGCCGGTATCGTGCTGTGGCTGCTGGTGAACATGTACTACAACGCGCAGCTCGACGGGCAGCGCGCGCGCAATGCGTTTTTGCAGCAGCAGATCGCTGAGCTCGATCGTGAGATCGTCGAGATCGACAGCCTCGATCGTCAGCGCGCACGCCTGCTGGCACGCAAGGCGGTGATCGAGGAGCTGCAGGGCAACCGCTCGCAGATGGTGCACCTGTTCGACCAGCTGGTACGGACCATCCCCGACGGCGTGCTGCTGACCTCGCTCAAGCAGGAAGGGCAGATGCTGACGCTCGAAGGACGCTCGCAGTCGAACGCGCGCGTGAGCACGTACATGCGTGCACTCGAAGGCTCGGGCTGGATGACCAACCCGCAACTGGCGGTTATCGAGGCCCGCGACGGCGTGCCGGGGCTGCCGTACGCGTTCACGCTCAACGTCCAGCTCTCGACGCCGGCCGCCAAGGAGGCCGGCGCAGCGGCGCCTGCACCCGCCGCACCCGCCCAGGAGGTCGCCCCGTGAGCCGCAAGAAGGTGTCGCTGCGCGAGCTCGACCTCAACAACGTCGGTGCCTGGCCGCGCGAGTACCGCATCGGCACCTGCGTGGTCGTGGGTCTGCTGATCTTCGCGCTGCTGTGGTGGGGTATCACCCGCGACAAGGGCAACGAACTGCGCACGCTGGAAGACCAGGAAGCCACGCTGCGCAGCGACTTCGAGACCAAGCAGGGCAAGGCCGCCAACCTCGAACCGCTCAAGCAGCAGCTCGCGCAGATGGAGCAGCAGTTGCAGCAAATGCTGCGCCAGTTGCCGAGCAAGACCGAGATGCCGGACCTGATCACCGACATCTCGCAGACCGCGATCGCCACCGGCATCCAGAACGACCTGTTCCGGCCCGGCACCGAGGTGCCGCGCGAGTTCTACGCCGAGCAGCCGATCGCGCTGCGCATGGTCGGCACCTACCACCAGTTCGGCGCGTTCGTCAGCGGAGTCGCGTCGCTGCCGCGCGTGGTCATCATGACGATGCACGACATCTCGCTCAAACCCCGCGGCGAGGACAGCGGCGGGCTGGCTGCGATCGGCCCCAACTCGGTGCTCGAACTCTCGGGCACGGTGAAGACCTACCGCTACCTCGACGAAGAGGAGACCGCGGCGCAGGAGCAGGCGGCCGCCGCCGCGACCGGGGAGACGCCCTGATGGCCGCGATCGCCACATCGATGGCCCGATGCGCGCTGGCGACCGCGCTGGCCGTGCTCGCGGTCGGCTGCGGGCGCGATATCACCAGCGAGCCGGGCGGCGCGCCCAATCTCGAGGTCTGGGTCGACGAGGTCAAGCAGCGGCCGGCGCCGCCGCTCGAGCCGCTGCCCGTCATGCAGCAGTTCGAGACCTTCGAATACTCCGCCCAGGGCATCCGCGACCCCTTCAGCAACGCGTTCACCGACGTCGACAACGGCAGCGGGCTGCGGCCCGATTCGAACCGTCGCAAAGAGATCACTGAGCAGTTCCCCCTCGACAGCATGGCGATGGTCGGCACCATGAATACCGGTGCCCGGATGCTCGGGCTGGTGCTGGCGCCCGATAAGGTGACCTACCGCATCGCGCCGGGGAACTACCTGGGGCAGAACGATGGCCGTGTCACATCGGTCACCGAGAATCGTATCGAGCTCGTCGAGCTGGTGCCCGACGGTGCCGGCGGCTGGCTGGAACGCCCGGCTTCGCTCGCGCTGAACGAAAAATGATGAGGAAAGCAAGATGACCGTGAGCAAAGCGGGAAGCCCGCGGGCCGCAAGGACGTCGGCACTTCACGCCGGCGCGTTCGGCCTCGCCCTTGGCATGTTGGCGGCGTTCGGCGGCGTGCAGGCCGCGCAGCCGGCCACACCGGCGTCGCTGCTGCCTGCGCTGCAGGCATCGGCGGGGGCGGCGCACACCGGCGTGTCGGTAACCGATCTCGATTTCAAGCGTGGAGACGGCGGCTCGGGCAAGCTGATCCTGCGCTTCGACGGCGAGGGCGCCGCGCCCGACCTGCGCACGCAGGACGGCAATGTCGTCATCAACCTGGGCAGCGCCACGTTGCCGGCGCAATTGCAGCGCCCGCTCAACGTCGTCGACTTCGCCACCCCGGTGCAGCGCATCGACGCGCGCCAGGGCGGCAACGGCGCGCAGGTCGTGCTCAGCGCGCGCGGCGAGTTCGAGCCGATGGCCTACCAGAGCGGTCGCGACTACATCGTCGAGATCGTGCCACGCGCCGCCTCGAGCGATCGTGCGGTCGGGGCCTCCACCGCCGCCGCCGCGATGGGACAAGCGGCGACCACCGTGTCCGATGCGCGGGCCTACAGCGGCCGGCCGGTGACGTTCAACTTCCAGGACGTGCCGGTGCGTACGGTGCTGCAGCTGATCGCCGACGAATCCGACCTCAACATCGTCGCCAGCGACAGCGTGGCCGGCAACGTCACCCTGCGTCTGCAGAACGTGCCGTGGGACCAGGCGCTGGACATCGTGCTGCAGGCCAAGTCGCTCGACAAGCGCCGCAGCGGCAATGTGGTCTGGGTCGCCCCCCAGGCCGAGATCGCCGCGTTCGAGCAGGCCAAGGAAGATGCACGCCTGGCGATCGAAGAGCGCGCGGAGATGACCACCGAGTACATCCCGATCAGCTACGGCAATGCCGAGGACATCGCCAAGCTGCTGACCGAGGAAAGCAAGAACGGCACGGGCGCCAACGTCAACAACACCGCGGCCGGCACGTCGCAGCAACGCGGCTTCCTGTCGATGCGCGGCAGCCTGAGCTTCGACCGCCGCACCAACACGCTGCTGGTGATCGACATCCCCTCGCGCGTCAACGAGATCCGGCGCCTGGTGAATCTGCTCGACAAGCCGGTCGACCAGGTCGTGATCGAGGCGCGCATCGTGATCGCCAACGAGTCGTTCGCACGCGATCTCGGGGCGCGCTTTGGCGTATCCACGGCCAGGCGCGTCGACGATCGCGTCGATGTTGGCGGCAAGTTACCTATTGGCCAAGATGGCTCTGTCGGTGTCCCTGGCGGCCTGAATGTGAACCTGCCGGTGACCGGCAGCGCCCCGTCGCTGGCCTTCACGATCCTGGGCAACACCATCAACTGGGCGGTCGAGTTGCAGGCGTTGCAGACCGAGCAGCGTGGCGAGGTGATCTCCAATCCCCGCGTCGTCACCAGCAACCAGCGCGAAGCCACGATCAGCCAGGGACAGGAAGTCGGCTACATCACCGTGACCGGCGGCCAGAGCAACAATGTCCCGACCGTGCAGTTCAAGGACGTGCTGCTGGAGCTGAAGGTCACCCCCACCATCACCAACGACGGCCGCGTGTTCCTGGCGATGGACATCAAGAAGGATGAAATCGTTGATTATGTCGAGTACCAGGACGTCGGCAAGGTGCCGCTGATCAGCAAGCGCAACGTGACCACCGCGGTACTGATCGACGACGGCCAGACGGTCGCGATCGGCGGCGTCTACGAGTTCACCGATCGCGCGTCCTTGTCGAAGGTGCCGTTCCTCGGCGACCTGCCGATCCTGGGCAACCTGTTCAAGAGCCGCGGCCGCACCAAGGACAAGGCCGAACTGCTGATCTTCGTCACCCCGAAGGTCATGCGCGTCGCGCAGCGCCCGATCGGCTGATCGCCGCCGCCGCGCATGTCGCCACGGGGCCCGAAAGGGTCCCGTTTTCATGTCCGGCGGCTGACGCGCGCGGACCCGCGGCTTGAACCCCGCCCCCCGGTTCGGGTCACACTGTCTGGCGGCGCAACGGGCGCCGGACACAGGGAACCTGATGGAGCATGCGGTCGAACAACCGGGGCAACTGCAGGCGCGGTTCGTCGCGCTGCGCGAGGCCCTGAGCGAGGAGATCGTCGGTCAGCCCGCGCTGGTCGACCGGTTGCTGGTGGCCTTGCTGGCCGATGGTCACCTGTTGGTGGAGGGCGCGCCGGGCCTGGCCAAGACCAGTGCGATCCGGGCGCTCGCGGCGCGGCTCGATGCTGATTTCGCGCGATTGCAGTTCACGCCCGACCTGCTGCCCGCCGACCTGACTGGGACCGAGATCTGGCGTCCACAGGAGGGCCGGTTCGAGTTCCAGGCCGGCCCGATCTTCCATCCGCTGCTGCTCGCCGACGAGATCAACCGCGCGCCGGCGAAAGTCCAGTCCGCGCTGCTCGAAGCGATGGGCGAGCGCCAGGTGACGGTCGGTGGCCGGACTTACCCGCTGCCCGATCCCTTCCTGGTCATGGCCACGCAGAATCCGATCGAGCAGGAGGGCACGTTCCCATTGCCTGAGGCGCAACTCGACCGGTTCCTGATGCATGTGCGCGTGGGCTATCCCGATGCCGGGGCCGAGGCGCGCATCCTGCAGTTGGCGCGCGACCGGGCGCTGGCCCGGCTCGATGCACGGCCCGAGGCGGTCGATCGGATGCCGCTCGCGGCGCTGTTTGCGGCGCGCCGGGCGGTGCTCGCGCTGCATGTGGCGCCGCCGGTGGAGCGGTATCTGGTCGAGCTGGTCCTGGCTTCGCGCGATGCCGCGCCCTATGACGCCGCCCTTGCCGCCCGCATCGCCTGGGGCGCCAGCCCCCGCGGCTCGATTGCGCTCGAACGCTGCGCGCGGGCCGTGGCCTGGCTCGCCGGCCGCGACTTCGTCACGCCCGATGATGTCCGCGCCGTGGCCCCGGACGTGCTGCGGCATCGCATCCTGCCCAGCTACGAGGCGACCGCCGAGGGCTGGGACGGCGAGCGCCTGGTCCAGGCCTTGCTCGACCGCGTCCCGTTGCCCTGACGGCCGGGATCGGAAGGTCGTGATCGGGCATTCGGCAATGCGGGACGCGGACGGGGCCGTGGACACGGCGGCCGGCGTGCGCCCGGCGCTGGCCGAGCTCATTGCCCTGCGCGCGAGTGCCACGCGGCAGGGGGCGGCCCTGCGCGCGCATACGGGCCTGCGCCAGCAGGCGCCATCGCCGCTGCGTGGCCAGGGCATGGAATACGCCGAGTCGCGCGAGTACGTAGCCGGCGACGATGCGCGCCACATCGATTGGCGCGTGACCGCGCGCACCGGCCGGCCGCATACCAAGGCCTTCCAGACCGAGCGCGAACGGCTGACCTTGCTCGTGGCCGATACCGCGCCGACGCTATACGTGGGCAGCCGGGTGCGGTTCAAGTCGGTCCAGGCCGCGCGCGCGGCGGCGGTCGCCGCCTGGGCGGCCGTGGCCGACGGCGATCGCATCGCCGCCCTGCGCGGCACGCATGACGAGGCGCCGGTGCCGCCGGCATCGGGCAGTCGCGGTGCGCTGCGTGTGCTGCATGCGCTCGCGCGCTGGTACGCCGCGCCGCCTGCGGGCGATGCCGGTCTGGCGGTCGCGCTCGATCATGCCGGGCGGCTGCTGCGGCCTGGCGCGCGCCTGCTGGTGCTGGCCGATGCCGCCAGTATCGCGACCGTACCGGCGCAGCGCTGGCCGGCGCTGGCCGCGCACAACCAGGTGCTGGTGGTGTTGTTGACCGATCCACTGGAACAGGCGCCGCCACATGCGCGGCTGCGCCTTGCCACCGCGTCGGGGCGAGTGGAACTCGATCTGCGCGACGGGGCGCAGCACGCGCGCTGGCAGGCGGCGTTCGCCGAGCCGATCGCCCGGGCCCAGGCCACGCTGCGTGCGGCGCGCGTGCGCTGCGTGCTGCTGTCGAGCGAGATGCCCAGCGATGTGTGGTTGCCGGTGTTCGGCCGGCCGAAGGCGGCCTGACATGGCGGTGCCCGATCTGGTGTTGCGCGACATCCACCTGACCGCCGCCCCGGGCTGGTGGCCGCCGGCGCCCGGCTGGTGGTGGCTCGCCGCGGCGGTCGTGGCGGTACTCGCCGTGGTGGCCGGCCTGCGTTGGCGGCGCGCGCGCCGGCGCCGCGCCTGGGTGCGGCTGTTCGATGCCCAGGTCGAGGCGGCGATCGACGCGCCTGCGAAGATCGCCGCGATGTCGGCGCTGCTGCGCCGGGCGGCGAGGCGCGTGCGTCCCGATGCCGACCGGTTGCAGGGCGATGCCTGGCTGGCGTTCCTGGACGAGGGCGAAGGCCCGCCGGTGTTTGCCGACGGCGCGGGGCGCTTGCTGCACGACGGCGGTTTCCGGCGGACGGTCGATGGCGACGTGCTCGATGCACTGCACGCCGCGGCCCGCCTGCGCTTCCTGGCGTTGATGGCGGCGGGGCGATGAGCCTGCCTGCGGCTGCGGATGGACTGCTGTCGGCGTTCGCCTGGCCGTGGATGCTGCTGGCCTTGCCGTTGCCCTGGGCGCTGCGGCGCTGGTGGCCGCCGGTCCGCAGCGAAGGCGATGCACTGCGGGTGCCGTATGTCGGGCTCGACGCGATCGCCGCACCGACCGCCGGCCGGGGTGGCGCGCGGGCGTCGTGGCTGTTGTGGGCGGCCTGGGCCTTGCTGTGCATTGCGGCGGCGCGTCCACAGGGCGTCGGCCCGCCGGAGCACCCGCCGCGGACGGCGCGCGACCTGATGTTGGCGGTCGACCTGTCGGGCAGCATGAGCGAAGAGGACATGGTGATCGGACGGCGCGCGGTCGACCGACTCACGGCGGCCAAGGCGGTGATCGCCGACTTCCTCGAGCGCCGGGCGGGCGACCGGATCGGGCTGATCGTGTTCGGGCAGCGCGCCTATGCAGTGACGCCGATGACGTTCGATCGCGACAGCGTGCGCCAGCAGTTGGACCGGACCGTGGTCGGGCTGGCCGGGCGCGAGACCGCGATCGGCGATGCGATCGCGCTGGCGGTGCGACGACTGCAGGACGGCGAGGGCGACCGCGTGTTGGTACTGCTGACCGACGGCGTCAGCAACGCCGGTGCGCTGAGCCCGCAGAAGGCGGCCGAACTGGCGCGCGACGCTGGCTTGCGCGTGCATACCATTGCCTTCGGCAGCGACGAGGACGGCTTGCAGATGCTCGGCTTCCGTCTGCCCGGCGGCGGCGAGCCGGCGATCGACGAAGCGGCGCTGCAGGCGATCGCCGAGACGACCGGTGGCCGTGCGTTCCGGGCCCGCGACACCGAATCGCTGGCCGGCATCTATGCCGAGATCGACCGGCTCGAACCGGTCGAGACGCCCGGTCCGGCACTGCGTGCGCGGGTGGAACGCTATCCGTGGCCGCTTGCGGCCGGTTGCGTGCTCCTGCTGCTGGCGCTGGTGCCGCGCGCCTGGCGGTTGCCGATGCGGGGCGCGCGATGAGCGGCGATTGGCCCGACGTGGTCTTCGCCCGGCCGGCCTGGCTGTGGGCTTTGCTGGTGCTGCCGCTGCTGGCCGGTGTCTGGTGGGCGCGTCGGCGCGGCGAGGATACCTGGCGGCAGACGGTCGATCCGCATCTGCTGCCGCATCTGCTCGAGCGCCGCCCCGGCCGGCGCGGGCTGCTGGCGCTGGCTGCCTGGCTGTGCGCGGGCCTGCTCGCGGTGCTGGCGCTGGCGGGCCCGGGCTGGCGCCAGGTCGACGTGCCGTTGGCGTCCGTCGCCGCGACGCCGCTCGTCGTCGCGCTGGACCTGTCGTCGGCGACGACGGCGACCGACCTGCCGCCGTCGCGCCTGTTGCAGGCACGCGCCAAGCTCGCGCGGCTGCTCGCCCTGCGCCAGGGGCCGGTGGCGCTGCTGGTCTATGCGGACGATGCCTACATGGTGGCGCCGCTGACCGACGATGCCGCGAATGTCGCGCTGTATCTCGATGCGCTCGCGCCCGACATCATGCCGGTGGACGGCCAGCGCGCGGATCGCGCGATCGAGCAGGCGACGCGATTGTTGCGCCAGGGCGATGCGCAGCGCGGCGATATCGTGCTGCTGACCGACAGCGCCGACCGGGCCGCGGTGCGCGAGGCTGCGGCCGCGGTGCGAATGGGGTACCGGGTCTCGGTGCTGGGCCTGGGCAGCGCGGACGGCGCGGCCTATCGCGATCGCGATGGTGCGCTGGTCCATGCCCGTTTGGATGCCGACGCATTGCAGGCGTTGGCGACCGCCGGCGGTGGGCGCTGGCATCGCGTGACCGCCGACGACGGCGATCTCGACGCGCTCGGCCTGCGCGAGGCCCGCGCAGACGGGGCCGGCGCCGCAGCCGACGACGACACGCAGGCCCGGCGCATCGCCGACCAGGGCTACTGGCTGTTGCTGCCGTTGCTGGCGCTGGTACTGCTGGCGTTCCGGCGCGGCGCCGCAGTCGCGGTGCTGGCGGGGGCGCTGGTCTGGCCGATCCTGCCGGCGCATGCCGCGCAGACGGCGCAGACGGCGCAGGCGCCGGTCGGTACGCCCTGGCGGCGCGCCGACCAGATCGCCCACGCGCAACTCGCGCAGGGCGCGGCGGCTTATCGCGACGGGCGGCACGAGGACGCACTGCGCGCCTGGGCCGGGCTGCCCGGCCCAGGCGCCGCCTACAACCGCGGCAATGCACTGGCGCGCCTGGGGCGGCTCGACGAAGCCATCGCCGCCTATGACGAGGCGCTGCGGTTGCAGCCGGACATGGCCGATGCGCAGGCCAATCGCGCCGCGGTCGAGGCGGCGCGTCGCCGTCAGCCGCCGCCCGGCGCGCGCGACGATCCGCGGTCGCCGCCACGCGACCAGCAGCGCCAGTCGGGGCGCCCGGATCCGGGCGACGGCCGGGCAGGCGATCGCGGCGCACCGCAGCCCGCACCGTCATCCGACGGCGCGCCACGCCCCGATACGCCGCCCTCGCCCCCCGACGCGACACCGCCTCCTGACGAGGCCGCGCAGCAGCGCACCGACCAGGCCATGCGAGAGCGCATGCAGCAGGCACTCGAAGACGCGGGCGAGGGTCGCCGGTCACCCGGCGACGCCATGCCTGCCGACCGGCAGGACGATGAAGCACAGCGTGAGCGCGAGCAGGCCAACCAGGCCTGGCTGCGGCGCGTGCCCGACGACCCGGGCGGGCTGTTGCGGGCGCAGTTCCGGATCGAACACGAGCGGCGCCACGGCGCGGAGGCACTGCGATGAGGACCGGAATGCGGACATGGCGTCAGGCCGCGGCGTTGGCGGTGCTGCTCGCTTGCATGGCCGGGAGCCTGCAGGCACAGACGCGTGCCTGGCTGGACCGCGACCGGATCGCGCTGGGCGAGACCACCACGCTCAATGTCGAGACCGACGAAGCCGTCGCCGTGCCCGATTGGAGCGGGCTGGCGCGCGACTTCGAGCTCAGCGGGCACACCAGCCGACGCCAGGTCGAGATCCGCAACGGACGCCAGATCGAGCGTGCGCTGTTCGGCGTGGCGCTGCGCCCGCGGCGCGAAGGCCGATTGACGGTCCCGCCGCTGCAGGTCGGGGGGGCGCGCACCGATGCCTTGTCGCTGACGGTCGGTCCGGCGCCGGTGCGCTCGGCCCGCGACGGGGCGGCCGCGTTCGTCGAGGCCGAACTCGAGACCGACACGCCCTACGTGCAGCAGGCGGTCGGCTACACCCTGCGCCTGCACTATGCGGTGCCGCTGGTCTCGGGCCAGCTCGAACAGCCCGAGCCCGAGGGCGCGTCGCTGCAGCGGATCGGCAACGACATCACCTACAGCCGCGAGTTCGAGGGCCGCCGCTACAACGTGGTCGAACGGCGCTTTCTGCTCGTGCCCGAGCGCAGCGGGCCGCTGACGATTCCGGGCGCGCGTTTCGAAGGGCGCGGCGCGGGCGGCGGCTTCTTCGACGATCTGTTCGATCGCGGGCCGCGCCAACTGTCGGCCAATGGCCCGGCGAGCGCGCTGTCGGTGCGCGCGATGCCCGGTACGGCGTCGCAGCCGTGGCTGCCGCTGCGGAACCTGGAACTGCGCTGGCTTGAGCAGCCCGAGCGCGGCCGGGCCGGGGCTGCGACCACGTTGACGCTGGAGGCGACCTTCGATGGCGCGGTCGGCACGCAGTTGCCCGACATCACCTTGCCGGCGCCCGACGGCGCGCAGGTGTTCGCCCAACCCCCGCAGTACGACGAGCGTTTCGACGAGGGACGTCCGCGGGTGCGCATGACCCGCCGCTTTTCGATCGTGCCGCGGGCGGCCGGCCCCTTGCGCGTGGCCGGGCCCCGCGTGGGGTGGTGGGATGTCCGCGCAGGCGCCGCCCGGACCAGCGCGGCCCCGGATCTGCGCCTGGAGGTGGACCCCGGCGATGGCGACACCGCCGACGCGCAGGCGGTGCCGCCCGCGCCGGGTCTGCCGGCCGTCTCTGGGGCGGACGCGGACGGCAGTCGACTCTGGCCGTGGCTGGCCGGCCTGTTCGCGTTGCTGTGGTTGGCGACCAGTGTCGTGGCCTGGCACGGGCTGCGCCGCGCGCGTGTCGGCGCGTGGGGGCTGGTCGCCGCGGTACCCGGCGCGGCTGCGGTGCCGAGGTCGCGGATCGTTGGGCCGTCGTTGGCGACCGTGTTGCAGACCGGGGATCCGGCCGAGGTCGAAGCGGCACTGCGCGCGCTGATCGATCCGCCGGCGGCGGATCTCGACGCGTTGCGGCGTGCGCTCGGTGATGCCGGCCAGCGCGATGCGCTCGCGCAGTGGCAGCGGGCGCGTTGGGGCGATGGCGACCTGGTGGCGGCGCGCGCCGCGCTGCGCCAGGCCTTCCGCACCGGCGCGGTCGCGGCCGGCCCGGTGGCACCCGATGATGAGGCCGGCCTGCCGCCGCTCTATCCGCGGCGTTGAGGCCCGCTTCCTGCTAGCCTCCGCTGCTTTCCTGCAGCGATCACGCCATGTCCCGTCCGCGCGCATCCGCCCGTCCCCGTCTGCCGCTGCACTGGAAGATCGCGATCGGGTTTGCCGCCGGATTGCTGCTTGGCCTGATCGCCCACTACACCGGCCTGTCGGCCTGGGCGCCGGCCGATCCGGCCTCGGCCGCCTGCACCGTCGCCGAGCCGGGCTGGCAGTGCCGGCCGCTGGTCGCGACGTTCGTGGCCTGGGTCACCGAGCCGCTCGGTACGCTGTTCCTGAGCCTGATCTTCATGCTGATCGTGCCGTTGCTGTTCTCGGCGCTGGTGGTCGGCGTGGCGGAAATGGGCGATGTCGCCTCGCTGGGGCGGATCGGCTGGCGCACGCTGGCGTGGACGATCGTGCTGTCGGGCTTGGCGGTGCTGCTGGGCCTGGTGATGGTCAACCTGTTCCGCCCGGGGGCTGGCGTCGACCCGGCGCTGGCGCAGCAACTGCTGGCCGAGAGCGCGCAGCGCACCGAGGCGATCGTCAGCGACAGCCGCAGCGGCGCCAAGGGCATGGAGATGCTGCTGTCGATCGTGCCGCAGAACGTGGTCGGCGCCGCATCGGACAATGCCAACATCCTGGCGCTGATGTTCTTCGCGCTGATGTTCGGCATCGGCCTGGTGCTGACGAAGTCCGAGGCCGCGGCCGCGCTCAAGCGCGGCATCGAGGGGTTGTTCGAGGTCTCGATGACGCTGATCGGACTGGTGATCCGCCTGGCGCCGATCGCGGTGTTCTGCTTCATGTTCAATCTGGCGGTGCTGTTCGGCTGGGACCTGCTGGTCCGCCTGGGCGCCTATGTTGCTGTGGTGGCCGGCGCGCTGGCGCTGCACATGCTGGTGACCTATTCGCTGGCGTTGCGCTTGTTCGGCGGTTGGTCGCCGCTGGCGTTTTTCCGGGGGGCGCAGGAAGCGATGCTGATGTCGTTCTCGACCGCATCGAGCAACGCCACGCTGCCCACGGCGCTGCGCGTGGCCGACGAGAATCTCAAGCTGCCGCGCAAGGTGTCGCGCTTCGTGCTGACGATCGGCGCGACCGCCAACCAGAACGGCACGGCGCTGTTCGAGGGCGTGACGGTGATCTTCCTGGCCCAGTTCTTCGGGGTCGACCTGTCGATCGGGCAGCAGGTGCTGGTGATGCTGGTCTGCATCCTGGGCGGGATCGGCACCGCCGGCGTGCCGTCGGGCTCGTTGCCGGTGGTGGCGCTGATCTGCACGATGGTCGGCGTGCCGGCCGAGGGCATCGGCCTGGTGCTGGGCGTCAACCACTTCCTGGACATGTGCCGTACGACGGTCAACGTGACCGGCGATCTGGGCATCGCGGCGCTGGTGTCGCGCGGTGAAGTCGATGGCCCGGAGCCGCCCGATAGTGTTTGAGGTGGGACCCAACGCCTTGCTCGTTTGATCGAGCGCGAGCCGGCCTTCGGCGATTACTCTGGCTCCGGAAGCAGCGTAGTGCCGTCCGGGGGTTACTCCTCGGCTCGGTCAGTCCGCGCCGCGGTCCGGCCCGGCGAAGCACGCCCGGCGTTTGTGCGGGCTGCGCGGCATGCCGCGCGAGCAGCCCACCCGCACCCATGACTGACTCGCCGCCGCGGACCATCCATTGTCCGCTCTGCCGCAACCCCCGGTCGACACTACGCGCTGAGGGTGAAAGATCACGTCTTCTTTCGAACGGAAGATACTCGTTCTCCACGAAGGCGCAGTCTGAAACGTCGCTGCAGCGGACGGGCGGACGGTGGCCGCGCCGAGCGCGCCATGGACGGCGCGCGCCCGAGTCAAGGCAGGGTGAGCATGGATGGCCTGCGCGGCACTGTCGCGCCTCCATGCGAACGCCACGCGTGCTTCGCGTGGCCGGACGCGCAGCGGCCTTGACCGAGGGGGAAGCGGCTTTTCGGCCGGCAGGCCGATGCCCTTCGGACGCTGCGCTCTCGTCTCAATCGCACAAAAACGCCCGGCGCTGCCGGGCGTTCTTGCGGGACCTGAGCGAGAAGCGCGCTTACTGGAGCAGCGAGCGCAGCATCCAGGCGTTCTTCTCGTGGGTCTGCAGGCGCTGGGTCAGCAGGTCCTCGGTCGGATCGTCGTCGGCATCGTCGGCGACTTCGAGGGCCTTGCGCGCGCTCCGGCAGACCGCTTCGTTGCCCAGGACCAGCTGGCGCACCATCTCGCGCCAGTCGGGCGACTTCTCCAGGCCCGGTTCTTCCTTGATCGAGCTGAGCTCGATGAATTCGGCATAGGAGCCCGGCGCGTTGTAGCCCAGCGCGCGGATGCGCTCGGCGATCTCGTCCAGCGCGTTCCACTGCTCGGTGTACTGGCCCTCGAACATCACGTGCAGCGCGTTGAACATCGGGCCGGTGACGTTCCAATGGAAGTTGTGGGTCTTCAGGTACAGCGTGTAGGCGTCGGCCAGGAACACCGACAGGTGCTGGGCGACCTGCTTGCGATCCGCGTCGCTGATCCCGATATCGATGGCCGGCGCGGTCGAGCGCGCATCGGGCGAGGCGACGGCGGGCGCCACCGACGAACGCTTCTGGCTGGACTTGGAGGCAGGTTGGGATTTGGCCTTGGCCATGGTCGACGACTCCTGTGGGATGGGATTGCGGCCACAATACGCGGCCTTCGCGATTGAATATGAGACCTGGGGGCGGATTCGCAAGCGTGATGGAGTATTCCAGCGACAACGAGGTGAATGCGGCGTTGAGCCGGGCGCGCGCATCGGTCGATGCCGCCTGTTCGCGCGATCGCGGTCCGCTGCTGGGGCTGTGGTCGCGCTGGCGGCGCACGCCTGGCGACCCGGCCGCGCGCGATGCGTTCGCCAGCCGGCTGCAGGCCTCGGTCGCGCGGCGCGAGGCGCGCGGGCGCAAGCTGCCGCGGGCGACGGTCGATCCGGTCCTGCCGATCGCCGGCAAGGCCGAGGAGATCGTCGCGCTGATCCGGGCGCACCAGGTCGTCGTGGTCGCCGGCGAGACCGGCTCGGGCAAGACCACCCAGTTGCCCAAGCTGTGCCTGGCGGCCGGGCGCGGCGCGGCGGGCATGATCGGCTGTACCCAGCCCCGGCGCATCGCCGCGCGCACGGTCGCCAGGCGCGTGGCCGAGGAGCTGCAGGTGCCGATCGGTGGCGCGGTGGGCTACCAGGTCCGGTTCAATGACAACGTCGGCCCCGACACCGCGATCAAGTTCATGACCGACGGCATCCTGCTGGCGGAGATCGCGTCCGACCGCTGGTTGTCGGCCTACGACACCCTGATCGTCGACGAGGCGCACGAACGCAGCCTCAACATCGATTTTTTGCTCGGCTACCTCCAGCAACTGCTGGCCCGGCGACCGGACCTGAAGCTGATCGTCACCTCGGCGACCATCGACACCGCGCGCTTTTCCGCCCATTTCGATGACGCACCGGTCGTGGACGTCGAAGGCCGAGGCTACCCGGTCGAAGTCCGCTATCGCCCCCTCGGCGAAGAACCGGGGGCAGCGTCGAATGTCGCAGCCGGTGCGAACGGGGCGCCGCGCGGGCAGGGGAAGATCGACGCTGACCCCGGTGTTTCGGTGCTCGACGGCATTCTTGCCGCCTGTGACGAGATCATGGGCGAGCGGGGAACCGGCGACACGCTGATCTTTTTGCCCGGCGAGCGCGAGATCCGAGATACGCACCAGGCGCTCGAGCGCCGCAAGTATCGCCACACCGAGATCCTGCCGTTGTATGCGCGCTTGTCGGCGCGCGACCAGGACCGGGTGTTCAATCCCGGTCCGCTGCGCCGCATCGTGCTGGCGACCAACGTGGCCGAGACCTCGCTGACGGTGCCGCGGATCCATTATGTGGTCGATCCGGGGCTGGCGCGCGTCAAGCGCTACAGTCCGCGGCAGAAGCTAGACCGCCTGCACATCGAGCCGATCAGCCAGGCCAGTGCCGACCAGCGCAAGGGCCGCTGCGGACGCATCGCGCCGGGCGTGTGTTACCGCCTGTTTTCGGAGGCGGATTTTGCGTCGCGGCCGCGCTTCACCGATCCGGAAATCCGGCGCGCGGCGCTCGCTGGCGTGATCCTGCGCATGTTGTCGCTGGGCCTGGGCGGGGACGGCGCGCCGCGTGCCCGGCGCGGCCGGCGCAGTGGCGACGCGCCGCGCCCGGCCGCCGATCCGATCGCCGATTTTCCGTTCGTCGAGCCACCCGATCCGCGCGCGGTCGCCGACGGCTGGCAGCAGCTGACCGAGCTGGGGGCGATCGACGACGGTCGCCGGTTGACTGCGCACGGCCGCACGATGGCGCGGCTGCCGGTCGACGCCAAGCTGGCGCGCATGCTGGTCGCCGCGCACCAGCATGGTTGCCTGCACGAGATGCTCGCGATCGCGTCCTTCCTGGGCATCCAGGACCCACGCGAGCGACCGGCCGATCAGCGGGCAGCGGCCGACGCCGCGCATGCGATCTTCGCCGACGCGCGCTCGGAGTTCGTCGGCATCGTCCGGCTGTGGGACGCTTACCGGCAGGCGCATGAAGACCTGACCCAGTCGCAGCTGCGCAAATGGTGCGAACGGCATTTCCTGGGCTTCTTGCGCATGCGCGAGTGGCGCGAACTGCATCGGCAGCTCAAGTTGCAGTGCCAAGACCTGGGTTGGTCGGTGGATGCTTCGGGTGTCTCGCACGTGCCGGCCGAGGACGAGACCGAGAACGCGCGGGCACGTGGGCAGGCTGCCATGCGTGCGCACGTCGCCTTGCATCGCGCGCTGCTCGCCGGGCTGCCCACCCAGATCGGCCATCGCGCCGACCCGGCCGGTGGCGGGCGCCATTCGGGGCAGTACGAGGGGCCGCGCGGACGCCGGTTCCAGTTGTTTCCCGGCTCGCCGCTGGCGAAGAAGCCGCCGCCGTGGGTGCTGTCGGCGACGCTGCTCGATACCGAGAAGGTCTGGGCACTGACCAATGCCGGGATCGAGCCGGACTGGGTGATCGCCGAGCTCGATCACCTGCTCTCGCGACGTCATCACGACCCGCGCTGGTCGCGCGCGCAAGGCCGGGTGATCGGCAGCGAGCAGATTGCCTTGTTCGGCCTGGTGCTCGCGCCCAAGAAGCCGGTGGATTACGGACGGCTGTATCCCGATCAGGCGCGCGCGCTGTTCCTGCGCGATGGCCTGGCGACCGGCGAGATCGACCTGCGCGCGGGATTTCTCGAACGCAACCTGCGCACGCTGGCGCAGGCGCGCGAGGAGGAAGCCAAACTGCGGCGCAGCGGGCTGGTCGTCGATGAGGACTGGATGGCGCAGTGGTACGCGCAGCGCATTCCCTCCGACCTGCTTTCGGCCCAGGCGCTGGATGCCTGGTATCGAAAGGCGCCGGAGGCGGCCAAACGTGCGCTCGAATGGAGCCGCGACGACCTGTTGGTCGCAGACGGTGTCGATGCTGACTTGTTTCCGGCATTCATCGCACTGGGCGATGCGCGGCTCGCGGTGGCGTACCGGTTCGAACCGGGCGCGCCCGACGATGGCATGACGGTGTCGGTGCCGCTGCACCTGCTCAATGCGATCGACCCGGCGCGGCTGTCGTGGCTGGCGCCGGGCTTCGTCGAGGACAAGGCGGCGGCGCTGATCCGCAGCCTGCCCAAGGCGTTACGCCGTAACTTCGTACCGGCGCCCGATTTCGCGCGCGCGTTCGCCCAGGCCTGGCGCGACGGCGATGCGGATAGCTTCGCCGGCACGCTGGCGCGTTTTTTGAAGAAGCTCGGCGGCGTGGAGATCGCGGCCACGGACTTCGATGAGACCGCGCTCGAGCCGCATCTGCGGGCGAATCTGCGCCTGGTCGATGTCGGCCGTGATCGCAAGGCGCGCACCGTGCTGGCCGAATCGCGCGACCTCGACGCGTTGCGCGCGCGTTTCGGCGAACGGGCCGCGCGTGCATTCGCCGCCCATGCCGCCGATGGGCTGCAGCAGCGCGGCTTGACGGCATTCCCGGACACGCCGGTGCCGGTGTCGATCGCAGGCGCCGGCGGGCTGCCGGCGTATCCGGCGCTGCAGGACGATGGCGAGAGCGTGTCGCTGGCCGTCCACGCCGACCCCGCGCAGGCGCGGCGCCTGCACCCACAGGGCGTGCGCCGCCTGTTGCGGATCGCACTCGTCGAGCGCGTGCGCCAGGCACGCAAGCAATTGCCGGTGGCCCCGAAGACCGCGCTGTTGTACGCGGCCATCGAGTCGTTGGCGCCGCGTGCGGCCGACCGGCCAGGCGACCGGCTGCGCGAGGATCTGGTCGAGGGCGCGCTCGCCGCGTTGCTCGACGACGGTCTGGAGACGATCCGCGGCGCCGACGCTTTCGCCGCGCATCGCGACACGGTCGGCAAGGCCCTGTTCGGCGAGGCGATGGCACGGCTGCAGCGCGCCGAGACGATCCTCGACCTGGTCGCCGAGATCCGCGGGCGACTGGATTCGAAACTGATGGGATGGGCGCGGGCGAACCTCGACGACATGCAGGCGCAACTCGCGGCGCTGGTGCCGCCGGGCTTCCTGCGCGACGTGCCTGCGGCCGCGCTGGCCGAGTATCCGCGCTGGCTGCGCGCGCTGTCGCTGCGCGCCGAACGTGCGTTGCGCGACCCGCAGCGCGATCAGCAGCGCATGCTCGACGTCAAGCCGTTCGTCGACGCGCTGCTCGACGCCGGCGCTCGTGGCCGCGGCGGCGACGCGCAATGGCAGGCGCTGCGCTGGGATATCGAAGAGTTGCGTGTCTCGCTGTTCGCGCAGGAACTTGGCGCCAAGGGCGGCGTATCGGCGAAGAAGCTGGCCGGACGCATCAAGGCGCTACACAAGGATTAAGCAATGGGGCGATGCAATCGCCCCATTGCTTGGCTCAGAGCGGGATGCAGCCTCCGCCGGGCGTGCAGATGTAGCGCACGACCATAGCCCAATTTCCCGACGAGCATTCCCACTCGGTGTAGCCGCCGGGAGAGGGGGTCGCTAGCTGCTCTCCCTCGTTTGCCGCCGTGCACGCAACGTCGGGAGGGGCGGCATTGGCGCCACCGGCAACCGTCATCATCGTGGCGAATGCCGCGATGGCGCACCCACGCATCAGCTTCTTCATCATGTGTTTCCCTGTATGACGACGCCTAGAGTTCGTATGAGCCGTAGCTCTATTGCCGACGGTCGGCGACGATCCGCCGTGCCGATCCAATCTAGCAGAACGTGTCTGCTGTGACCTTGCGTGCTTCCGGCGTTTCGGGACCGTTATCACGAATACGCCGAGCGATTGTGTGCATCTCGGGCTTTAGCCAGCGACGACATCCGCTTTACGTGTCCATGAGTGCGCGTACATGCTCTCGACCAAGTCGTTGCAGTGTGTATGCTCGATCAGGTTGCGCACGTGGTCGGCCAGGTCGGCGTCCGGACGCAGCCGTCGATCCGTGTAGCCGGCCTGCCAGATCGAACCGGCGCCGCGGGCGCGCCCGCGGATCGCACGGGCGGTCTGCGACTTGAACGTCTGCACGACCTGCCCGAGCATCGGCACGCGCAGTTCGAACAGCCAATGCACCTGGTCGGGCATCAGGACCCAGGCTTCGGAGCGCAGCCAGCCCTGTCGTTCGCAGGCCTCGATCTCATGGCGCGCGATTCGTGCGTAGAGCGGATCGCGCAGCCAGGGGACGCGGCCGTAGGTGACCGCAGTGATCATGTAGTGCGCGCCTTGCGCGGAACGCGGGAGGGGCTGAGGGCGTGGACTGGCCATGCCAACAGCGTGCATCGCACGCCGCGGCATGCGCATCGGGACTTGCCGCGCAGCGCCCTCCGAAGATGCCGCAGGGCGCGGACGGAAATGTTCCCGACAATTGCATCCGGGCACGGACATGCGGCTCTTGACCGCGCCGCGCTCGAGGCCGCGGTGCTAGGCAGGCGACGTCGTACAGTCGGACTCGGTCAGGCGCCGCGCGCTGCGCTCGGCGCTGCCGAGCGGTGTGTGCTCAGCGCACGCGCTCGACCTTGGCCTGGGTGTTGTAGCCGTCGACCTTCAGCCACCAGGCGCCGAGCATGCCGGGGCGGATGCGCACGCCGACATCGGTGCCACGGGCCCCCGAGAGCGTCGCGCCGTCGATCTGGCGCCAGACCTGGCCATTGGCGAGGGTGTACTGCCGGCCGCTGCCGAAGCCCTGGAAGGCTCCGACGATCGTGCTCTCGATCGGCTCGCGTGCCGGCGCAGATGCGGGCAGCCCGGTGGCGGCGGAGGCGGCCTCGCGGCGGCCTTCCTCGCGGGCCTGCGCGATCCGCGCTTCGACGTCGGCACCCGCCCCCACGGTCGTGGATGCGGCCGGTGCACCGGCCTGGCGGGCCAGCCACGCATTGAGCCGATCGAGCTCGCCGTCGTCGAGCTTGCCCAGCCCGGCGGCGCGGAATTCTGCGGCGCTCATCCGGTCCTCGATCCGGGGCTGCTGCGCGAACGCGGGCAGGGCGGTCGCCAGCGCGGCGGCGATCAGGACGCAGTGAAATGCACGCATGCTCTGTTCCTCGGGCGGGGTCGCGGGCTAGTGTAGACGGTCCTGCGACCGTCCCGAACACGCCATGTCCGAGCCCGCCGGCCCCCTGCCGGATCGTCTGCTGGCGCTGCCTTCCACGGCTGCGCTCGGGCCGGCCCTGCGCGCGGCCTTGCAGGAGGCGGCCGCCGCGGCCGACGGCGTGGCCGAGCTCGATGAGACGGTGCTGCAGGACACGCTGGCGTCGCTGGCGCTGCTGGGCGCCGATGGCGACGTGGTCGCCGCGGCGATCGCCGATGCGGTGCCGGTCTGGCGCGAGCCGCTGCGCGCGCGCGTGCCCGCGCTGGTGCCGCTGCTCGACGGTCTGCGCGCCGCGCACCAGGTCTGGTCGCTGCATGCCGAACACGTCGGTAGCGGCAACCCCGAGGGTCTGCGCCGGCTGTTGCTGGCGCTGGTGCGCGATCTGCGCGTGGTGCTGGTGTTGCTGGCCAGGCAACTGGCCCAGATGCGCGCGGCGGTGCGCGCCGACGAGCCGACCCGACGTGCGCTGGCGCTGCTCACCAGCGATATCCACGCCCCGCTCGCCAACCGGCTGGGCATCTGGCAACTGAAGTGGGAGCTCGAGGATCTGGCGTTCCGCTATCTGCAGCCCGAGACCTATCGCCGGATCGCCGGCTTGCTCGACGACAAGCGCGCGGGGCGTGAACGTTACATCGAGCAGGTGCGCACGCAACTGGGCGACGCGCTCGCCGCGCAGGACGTGCGCGCCGACGTTGCCGGGCGGCCCAAACATATCTACAGCATCTGGCGGAAGATGCAGAAAAAGCAGGTGCCGATCGGCGAGCTCTACGACCTGCGCGCGGTGCGCGTGCTGGTCGACGACGTGCCGGCCTGCTATGCGGCGCTGGGCGTGGTGCACGCGCTGTGGACGCCGATTCCCAGCGAGTTCGACGACTACATCGCCCGGCCCAAGAACAACGATTACCGCTCGCTGCACACCGCGGTCGTCGGGCCTGAAGGCAAGACGCTCGAGGTGCAGATCCGCACGCGCGAAATGCACGAGGCGTCCGAACTGGGCGTGGCCGCGCACTGGCGCTACAAGGAGACCGGCGGCTCGCAGCGCGCGCCGGCCGGCAGCGCCGCGCTCGAGCGGCGGATCGAATGGATGCGGCGGTTGCTCGAATCGCATACCGACGCCGGGCGGGCCGAAGGCCTGGCCGATGCGTTCGATACCGAACTGGTCGAGGACCGGGTCTTCGTGTTGACGCCAAAGGGCGAGATCATCGATCTGCCGCAGGGGGCGACGCCGCTCGATTTCGCCTATCACGTGCACACGATGGTCGGGCACCGCTGCCGCGGCGCGAAGGTCGACGGCCGCATCGTGCCGCTCGACACCGTGCTGCGGACCGGCGAACGGGTCGAGATCCTCACCGCCAAACTGCCGTCGCCGCGGCGCGACTGGCTGGTCGCGGCCAATGGCTTCCTCGCCAGTCCGCGCTCGCGCGAGAAAGTGCGCAACTGGTTCCACAAGCTCGATCGCGAACGCAACGTGCAGGCCGGCCGCGAGCTGCTGGAGCGCGATCTGCGCCGGTTGGGCCTGCTGCAGGCCGACCTGGCGCCGGTGCTGTCGCGTTTCAACGCGAGCAGCGTCGACGACCTCCACGTGCTGGTCGCGCTCGGTGATGTGGGGCCGAACCAGATCGGCCGCGCGCTGCTGGAGATCGAGCGCGAACGTCACGCGCCGGCGCAGGACGAGGCGCCGACGCTGCCGCTGCGCCGGCCGCGTCGCGCGCCCAAGGCGGCCGATTCGAGCTTCCGTGTCGTCGGCGTGGACAACCTGCTGGTCCAGGTCGCGCGCTGTTGCCGTCCGGTCCCGGGTGAACCGATCGCCGGCTATCTCACCCGGGCGCGCGGCGTGAGCGTGCATCGTCGCGACTGCCCGTCGTTTCTGCGGTTGTCGTCGGGTCAGCCGCAGCGGGTGCTGCCGGTCGAGTGGGGCGAACAGAGTGGCGGTCACGAGTCGGATGTCGTCGTCGAGGCCGTCGATCGCCGGCATCTGCTCAAGGATCTGAGCAACCTGATCGCGCAGGAGGACGTGCACGTGCTGGCGATCCAGAGCGAGCACCACCGGCTGTCGCGTGTGCAGTTGCGGTTGCGCCTGCGGGTCTCGGATTACGGCCAACTGGCGCGACTGCTCGGCAAGCTCGACAGCGTGCCCGGCGTGGAGTTGGCGCGGCGGGCGTGAACGATCGCGACATCGGTGTTCAGCGCGATCTCGCATACTGCGCGGCGTGAACGGCGACGATCTCTCCAACGGACCTGCGCCCGCCCGGCGCCTGGCTGCACGCCCGTGGCGGTCGCTGGCGGCCGACGCGCCCTGGTGGCGCCGCTGGCCAGGGTTCTCGCTGGCGGCGTGCATCGGCCTGGCGCTGCTGGTGTTGGGCGTCCGTGTGCTCGTCGTCGACCGACTGTGGCCCGAGACACGGGTGCAGGCCTTGCTCGACGATGCCGCGCAGGCGGTCGCGGAGGGGCGCCTGGACGCCGGCGACGGTAGCGGCGCGCGGCAACTGTTCGAGGCCGCGCAGGCGCTCGACCCTGACGACGTGCGTCCGCGCGCCGGGCTGTCGCAGGTTGCCGATGCGGCACTCGTCCAGGCTCGAGCCGCGGTCGAGGCCCGGCGCTTCGACGCTGCCCGGGCCGCGCTCAAGCTGGCCCGGGAGTTGTCCGCACCGCGCGATGCGATCGCGGCGGTGGACGCGCGGCTGCGCGCGCTCGAGGCCGGTGGGGCAGCGCCGGAGGTGCTGTTGCGCCAGGCGCAGGCGGCGCAGGCCCTGGGCCGGCTCGATGCCGGTCCCGATGCGGCGCTGCCGCTGTATGGGCGGGTGCTCGCGATCGAGCCGAGCAATGGCGATGCGCTGCGCGGGCGCGACGAGTCGCTGGCCGCCCTGCTCGAGCGGGCACGTGCGCGACTGCGCGACGGCGATCTGCGCGGAGCGGCCGCGCTGGTCGCCACTGCGCGCAATTACGATCCCGGCCACGTCGACCTGCCCGACACCCAGGCCCGCCTGACCGAGGAACTCGATGCACTGCGGCGGCGCGCGGCGGCGCACCTCGCCGACGGGCGCATCGAGCGCGCCGTCGCCCAGTGGCAGAGCCTGCTGGCCTTCGATGCCGAGGACGCCGCCGCGCAGCGTGGGCTGCTCGATGCGGGGGCCGCGTATGCACAGCGCGCCGAGCGCTATGCCCGCGACTTCAACTTCGCCGATGCCGATGCGCAGCTGCGCGAGGCGCGGGCGCTGGCGCCCGACAGCGAGGCAGTACGTGCGGCCGAATCGCGGATCGCGCGGTCGCGCGCGGTGCATGCCGACCGCGGTGTGCAGTTGCCGCCCCAGGAACGCCGACGCCGGGTGGCGACTCTACTGCAGCAGGCGGCTGCCGCGCAGGCGCGCGGCGATCTGATGGCCCCTCCGGGCGACAGCGCCTATGACCATGTCCGCGCCGCCCGTTTGCTGGCGCCCGACGATCCGGCGGTCGCCCGTGCCTCGGCCAGGTTGTTGCCCGGTGCCCGGCAATGCTTCGACGCCGGCCTGCGCGCCAACAACCTCGCGCGCGCGCATGCCTGCCTCGACGCCCGGGTGGCACTGGGCGAAGGCGAGCCGGCGGCCCGCGACGCGCGGCGGCGCCTGGCCCAGCGTTGGCTGGCGATCGGCGACGAGCGGCTGGGGGCGGGCAATCTCGCCGGTGCGCAGGCCGCGCTGTCGGCGGCGCGCAGGATCGACCCAGGGGTGCCGGGGCACGCCGAGTTCGCCCAGCGGCTGCGCACTGCATCGCTCAACGGCGATTGATCAGGGCTGCGGGCGGCCCTCGACACCGTCCACGAACACGCTATGGACGGTCCGGCGCGCGGCGTCGAGGGAGAAGTGGCGCCGGACATTGTCCAGGCCGTTTTCCGCGAGCCGGCACCACAGGGCGTCGTCGTCGTACAGGCGCACGACCGCGTCGGCGAACGCGTCGGCCTGGTCGGCCAGCAGCACGTCATGGCCGTCGTGCAGTTGCATGCCCTCGGCCGCGCAGGTTGTCGCGACCACCGGCTGGCCATGGGCCATGCTCAGGTTGACCTTGCCCTTGACGCCGGCACCGAAGCGCAGCGGCGCGACCGCGATGCGGCAGCCGTCCATGTAGGGCGCGATGTCCGGCACGTGGCCATGGATGACGACCCCGTCGACCCGGGCCAGGGCGGCGATGGCCTCGTCGACATGGCCGCCGATGCAGTGGAAGCGGACCTGCGGCAGGCGCGCGCGGATCGCCGGAAAGATTGTGCCGACGAACCACTTCACCGCATCGACGTTCGGCGGATGGCGAAAGCCGCCGACAAAGACCAGGTCCTGCCGCTGCGCGAACGGTCGCCCAGGACCGGCGACCTCGTGCAGATTCGACAGCAGCGCCACTCGGGCCTGGGGGGCGTCGCGGGCCAGCAGGGCGACCTCGCTCGGGCTCACGACCAGGGTCGTGTCGCTGCGCCCCACGACGTCGAGTTCCTGGTCGCGGGTGCGCTCGGCGGCGCGGCGCAGCGCAGGATCGCCCGACATTTCCGCACCACGCAGTTCGCGCAGGTAGTGCAGGTCGATGGTGTCGAAGATCACTTGCGCCTGCGGTGCATGTCGGCGCACCAGTGGCAGAAACTCGTGCGCGATGTAGTGGCGGCACAGCATGACCCGCGCGAACCGTCCGCCGTGCGTGCGCATCCAGTGCGCCGCGCTCTTGGCGTAGGGCGCATACCAGACCTCGACACCGATCGCCTGCAGGGCCTGCGTGGCCGCGCCCAGGTGACGACGGTCGGCCGGCAGGAACACCACGTGCATGCCCGCCTCGCGCAACAGCCGCATCAGGTTGACCAGCCGCAGCGAGGCCGAGTCGCGATCGGGCATCGGGGTCACGCTGTCGATGATCAGCACCTGGGGCACGCCAGCGCGCGGCAGTTGGCCGGCCGCCACCGGATCGGCGGGTCGCTGCGCCAGCACGTGTGCCCAGCGTGCGGCGAATACTGGCTGGTTGCGCGCCTGTGCTGCCTTCATGCCCTGCGACAGATCGGTGCCCGCGCTCGCACCCTCCAGGTGCACGACGCAGGCCTCGGGCTGCATCGCCACGCGCAGCCCGGCTTCGCGCACGCGCAGCGCCAGATCCGCGTCCTCGTAGTAGGCCGGTGCGTAACGGGTGTCGAAGCCGTCCAGGCGTTCGAACAAGGCGCGCGGCAGCATCAGCGCCGCCCCCGAGACGTAGTCGACGTCGGCGCGGTAGCGCAACTGTGGATGCATCGGGTCGGCGAATCGGCCGCGGTTCTCGCCGCGACCGTCGCGCACGAGCATCGTGCCTGCTTCCTGCAGGCGGCCGTCGGGATAGACCAGTTGCGCGCCGACGATGCCAGCATCGGGTTCGCGCGCGAAGGTCGCGAGCATCGCGTCGAGCCAGCCGGGCTGGGGAACCGTGTCGTTGTTGAGGAACAGCAGATGGCCCCCGCGCGCCAGCGCCGCGCCCGCGTTGCAGGCGCCGATGAACCCTGCGTTGGCCGACATCACATGCAGGCGCAGGCCGCCGATGCGGGCCAGTGTCGCCGCGCTGTCGTCGGGGCTGGCGTCGTCGACGACGATGACCTCGATCGAGGCCTGCGGCGGGTGCGCAGCGATCGCGCGCAGGCAGGCCAGGGTCTGCGGCAGATGGCCGTAGACCGGCACCACGATCGACACCGCGGGCGCGTCGTGGAGCGGGATTTCGAAGGGGGCGAACGGGCGCAGGTCGGGGGGGCGCAGTGTCTGGCGCGCGCGTGGCGCGAACACACCGAACTGCGCGCCGACCCGCTGCCAGGTGGCGCGAAGCCCGCGCATGCGCAGGCTCGCGAGTCCGCGGCGGAACAGGCCGAGCGCCCGGACGACCCGGAAGCGCGCATCGGCCAGGGAAAACGACATGCGTCGGAACTCCAGCTGACTGGTCGGGGAGGCGGCCCGATCCCGCCCGGAGGCGCTGGGATAGACTGCCCGACGCTATTGTGTCACCCACATCGACCCGCTGCCGCGGGTGCAGGACATCCATGGCCCGGATCGATTACGAAGACGACGACGATCTCGACGAGGCAGTGCCGTCGACCTGGCACCGCCGCCTCCTGAGCTGGATGCTGGCGCTGATGGGCCTGGGACTCGGTTTTCTGATTCCCTACACGCTGTATCTCAATCACCAGGTCGGCGAGCGCTTCGGCGCCCTGCGTTGGCAGATGCCCACCCGCGTCTACGCCCGCCCGCTGCATCTGGCCCAGGGGGTGGCGATGAACGCCGCCACGCTCAAGACCGAACTGGCCGCGGCCGGCTATCGCGAAGGCGACGGCGTCAAGCCCGGCACCTACGCCACCGAGGGCGCGCGCTGGACGATCTCCAGCCGTGGCTATCGCGATGTCGACGGCGTCGTCGCGCCTGCGCGCGTGCAGGTGTCGCTGTCGGGCGGCCGTATCTCGCGGCTGCGCGATGGCGCGGGCGGTGCGATCGAAGCTGCGCGGCTGGACCCGGCGCGCATCGCCACCCTGTACGGACAGCAGCAGGAAGAGCGACGCTTGGTCCGCGTGCAGGAGGTGCCGCAGCTGCTGACCGACACGCTGCAGGCGGTCGAGGACAAGGACTTCGCGCACCACCACGGCATCGATCTGAGCGGCATGGCGCGTGCGGCGCTGGTGAACCTGCGCGCCGGCGAGGCGCGGCAGGGGGCGAGTACGTTGACCCAGCAGCTTGCGCGCAGCGGTCTTTTGGGCATCGGTCGCGAGCAGACCTACACCCGCAAGTTCAACGAGGTCCTCTACGCGCTGCTGATCGAGGCGCGCTACGACAAGGGCGCGATCCTGGAGGCCTATCTCAACCAGGTGTACCTCGGCCAGCGTGGCGCGCAAGCGATCCACGGCGTCGCCGCCGGTGCCGAGTTCTGGTTCGGCCGCCGGATCGACGACCTGGAGCCCGAGCAGGTCGCGCTGCTGGTCGGCATCATCCGCGGGCCGTCCTACTACGACCCGCGGCGCCAGCCCGAGCGCGCGCAGGCCCGGCGCGATTTCGTGCTGGGCAAGATGCGCGAAAGCGGGCTCATCGACCAGGCCGCCTACGATCGCGCGCTGACACGCCCGCTGGGCGTGACCGATACGCCCGGCAACATCGCCGCCAATCGCTTTCCCGCCTATGTCGACCTGATCCGGCGCCAACTCGCCAACGATTATCCGGCCGGCGCGTTGCAGGGCGCCGGGCTGTCGGTCATGAGCGCGATGGTGCCGTCGGCCCAGGCCTATGCCGAAGGCGCGACCGTGCGCACGCTCAAGGACCTGGGGACGCGCGGGCGCCCGGAACTGCAGGCCGGCCTGGTGATCACCGACGTGCATACCGGCGAGGTCATCGCCGCGGTCGGCAGTCGCGTGCCGAGCGAGCATGGCTTCAATCGCGCGTTCGAGGCGCACCGGCCGGTCGGATCGCTGCTCAAGCCCTTCGTCTACCTGATTGCGCTCAGCAACCCCACCCGCTATTCGCTGGCCAGTTGGGTCGACGACTCGCCGGTCACGGTCACGCTCGAGAACGGCAAGCGCTGGTCGCCCGGAAACGCCGATGGCCGCAGCCACGGCACGGTGCGGCTGATCGACGCGCTGGCCAGCTCGTACAACCAGTCCACGGTGCGCGTGGGCATGGATGTCGGACCGCGCGCGCTGGCCGACGTGGTGCACATGCTGACCGGCATCCGCGCCGAGGCCAATCCGGCGCTGATCCTCGGCGCGATGGACCAGAGCCCCTATGCAATGGCCCAGCTCTATCAGTTCCTGGCATCGGGCGGCGAAGTGCAGACGCTGCGCACCGTGCGCGGCGTCATCGACGAGCAGGGGCGCGTGGTCAACCGCTACGACACCCAGCCCAGTCCCGCGCAGCAGAGCGATGCGCTGTCGGCGCGGGTGGTCACGATCGCGCTGCAGCACGCGGTGACCTCGGGCACCGCGCGCCGGCTGGTCAACGACGGCCTGGGCCGGCTCAACGCCGCCGGCAAGACCGGCACCAGCAACGATGGACGCGACAGTTGGTTTGCAGGCTGGACCGGCGACCACTTGGGCGTGGTGTGGGTTGGCAACGACCAGAACGCGCAGACCGGGCTGGTCGGCGCGACCGGTGCGATGCGGGTGTGGTCCGGGCTGTTCTCGCGGCTGCCCAGTGCACCGCTCGACGTGGGCAGCGAGGGCCTGGAATGGCAGTGGGTGGCGCAGTCCACCGCGACCGATGCCGACTGCCCGGGCGCACGCCGGTTCGCATTCGTCGCCGGGTACGCGCCGCCGTACCAGTCGTGCCGCGGCTACGACCAGGACGGCCAGCCCACGTACATCGACCAGAACGGCAACCCGGTCGACGCCAATGGCGCGCCGATCGAGACCGAGCGGCGCGGCTGGCGCGAGTGGTTTGGCTTCGGCCGCCGCGATCGCGACGAATCACCGCCCGCGCCGCCGCAACCGCCATCGCCGCCGCAGCCCGCGGCCCAGCCGCCTGCCGAGGAATCCCCCCAATGACCGCCTTCCTGTTGCGCGGCGCCTGCTGCGCCGCCGTGCTCGCGCTGGCTGCGTGCACCACACCGCCCACATCCGCCCCGGCGGCCGCCCCGGCCAGCACCCTTGCGCCGCAGGCGATGGTCGCGGCGATCCGCGCTGCCAGCGGCGACGGCGACGGTGAGCTGGCGGTGCAGCCCCTGCGCGATCCGATGGTCGAGGATCTGCGCGAACGCGCAGTCGTACTCGAAGGCCAGGGCGACGTGGCCGGCGCGGCGGCCGCGCTCGATCAGGCGCTGGAGATCGTGCACGACGACCCTGCGCTGCTGCAGGAGCGCGCCGAACTGGCGATCCTGCAGCGCGAGTTCCCGCGCGCGGCGGAGATGGCCGAGCGTGCGCATGCGATCGGCAGCCAAGTCGGCCCACTGTGTCGCCGGCACTGGATCACGCTCGAACAGGTCCGGCTCGCCGCGGGCGATACCGCCGGCGCGACCGCCGCACGGACACAGGCCGACGGCTGCCGCGTCGCCGGCCCGCAGCGCTACTGAGTCCGGACTGCGACGTCGGAGTGCCGGCACCTGACGCCAACGGCCTGGCTGCACGCAGCCGCGAGGCGCTGGTCGAAGGCGGCCTACTGGCGGCGCACATTCCGGCCTTCCGTCCGCGTCCGGCACAGCAGGCGCTGGCGATGGCGGTCGGCGACGCGATCGAGCAGCGCACCACGCTGCTGGCCGAAGCCGGCACCGGCACCGGCAAGACCTTCGCCTACCTGGTGCCGGCCCTGCTGTCGGGCTTGAAGACCATCGTTTCGACCGGAACGCGGGCGCTGCAGGACCAGCTCTACCACCGCGACCTGCCGCGGGTGCGCGACGCGCTCGGCAGCGGTCTGCGCAGCGCGTTGCTCAAGGGGCGCGCGAACTATCTGTGTCTGTATCGGCTGGAGCAGGCGCGCGGCGCGCCGCGGCTGGCGACGCGCGATCAGATCCACCAACTCCAGCGCATCGTCGCCTGGGCCGGGCGGACCCGGCTGGGCGATGTCGCCGAACTCGACGGCTTGCCCGAGGACACGCCGCTGTTGCCGCTGGTCACCTCCACCGTCGACAACTGCCTGGGCAACGACTGCCCGTTCTGGAGCGAATGCTTCGTGGTCCAGGCGCGCCAGCGGGCGCAGGCCGCGGACGTGGTCGTCGTCAACCACCACCTGCTGCTCGCCGACCTGGCGCTCAAGCAGGAGGGGTTCGGCGAAATTCTCCCCGGCGCCCAGGCCTTCATCGTCGACGAGGCGCACCAGTTGCCGGAATTGGCCGCGCAGTTCTTCGGCGAGGGCCTGAGTGCGCGGCCGCTGGTCGAACTGGCGCGCGACGCCGTTGCCGAGTGCCGCGACGTGCCAGGCGCGCTGCCGGTGCTGCAACTGCCGGCGCAGGCGCTCGACGGCGCGGCGCGGGGGCTGCGGATGGCGATGGACGGCCTGCCGGCCCGCGGCACCCGCTATCGGGCGCTGTACCAGCCGGCGGTCGAGGAAGCGCTGCATGCGCTCGATGAAGCCCTGGTGCATCTGCGCGACGTCCTGACGCCCTTGCGCGAGGCCTCGCCCGGGCTCGATGCTTGCCACGCCCGCGCGCTGCTGTGCCTGACCCGACTGCGGCGCTGGAACGACGGCGCTGCGTCCGCTGCCATGTTCGATGATGTGCACGTCGAGGACGCCGACGAAGCCACGCTGGCCGAACGCCCCGGCGATGACAGCGTGCTGTGGTACGAGCTGACGCCGCGGGGCTTCCGCCTGCAGCGCACGCCGTTGGACGTGTCGGCTCCGCTGCGCGCGCATCGCGAGGTCTCTCAGGCAGCCTGGGTGTTCACGTCGGCGACGCTGGCGGTGGACGGCAGCTTTGCGCATATCGCCAAGCGGCTGGGGCTCGACGCCCCACAGACGCTGCTCGCGCCGAGCCCGTTCGATTGGGCGCGCCAGGCGTTGTGCTATCTGCCCCCCCGACTGCCCACGCCGGCCGCGCCCGCCTACACGGCCGCCGTGGTCGACGCCCTGCTGCCGGTGCTGCACGCATCGGGCGGGCGCGCGTTCGTGCTGTTCGCCTCGCATCGCGCGCTGCGCGAGACCGCAGTGCTGTTGCGTGCGTCGTCGCGCTGCCCCTGGCCGTTGTTCGCGCAGGGCGAGGCGCCGCGACACGTGCTGCTGCAGCGCTTTCGCGAGTCCGGCAACGGCGTGCTGTTGGGCGCTGCGAGTTTCCGTGAGGGCGTGGATGTCGCCGGCGACGCGCTGAGCGTGGTCGTCATCGACAAGCTGCCGTTCGCCGCCCCGGACGACCCGGTGTTCGAGGCGCGGCTCGATGCGATCCGCCGCGCCGGCGGCAATCCGTTCCGCGACGAGCAACTGCCGCAGGCGGTCATCGCCCTCAAGCAGGGCGTCGGCCGGCTGATCCGTACCGAGGCCGATCGCGGCGTGCTGGTGCTGTGCGATCCGCGTTTGCTCGGACGCGGTTACGGTGCGCTGTTCCTGGACTCGCTGCCGCCGCTGCCGCGCACGCGCGAGATCGCGGATGTCGAGGCGTTCTTCGCCGCGCCACCTGCGACAATCCCTGCCGGCGCGACCGACGCCGCCCTCCCGCTTCCTGAATCCCGGCCTTCATGAAACTGCTCGCGTTCGAAACCGCCACCGAAGCCTGCTCCGTCGCCATCTGGGACGACGGTCGCGTGCTCCATCGCAGCGAAGTCGCGCCCCGGCGCCATGCCGAGCTCGCGTTGCCGTGGGCCGATGCACTGCTGGATGAGGCCGGAATTGCACGCAGGCAGCTCGATGCGGTCGCGGTCAGCCGGGGCCCGGGCGCCTTTACCGGCGTGCGCCTGGGCATCGCGCTGGTGCAGGGCGTGGCGCTGGCGCTCGATCGCCCGGTCGTCGCCGTCTCGACGCTGGCCGTGCTCGCATTGCGCGCCGGTGCAGGCGAGGGCGCGCACGTGCTCGCGGCGATCGATGCGCGCATGGGCGAGGTCTATCGCGCGGCATTCGCGATGCGTGCAGCCGGACCGGAGGCGCTGTCCGACGAGCGGGTCGGTGCGCCCGACACGATCGCATTGCCGGACGCGGGTGAAGCCTGGTACGGCGTGGGCACCGGCTTCGGCGTCGCCGATGGCGTATTGGCGACGCGCCTGGGCGCGTCCAAGGCGCGGATCGACGCGACTGCGTTGCCGCAGGCGGCCGATCTGGCCGCCCTGGCGGCCGCGGCGTTCGCCCGGGGCGAGGCGGTCGCGCCGGAGCGGGTCGAGCCGGCCTATCTGCGCAACGATGTCGCGCTGACGCTGGCCCAGCAGCAGGTGCGCCGCGCTGAGCGTTGAGCGGACCCTCAGAGCGTCTGCGACTGTCCTATCCTGGGTCCACCCTCATGCGGAAGCCGACCATGTCCTCGCCGTCGCCTGCAGATGCGCGCCCATCGTCCACCCTGCCCCCCGGCCGGCGTCTGCGCGGCTGGCTGCGCCGTGAGGGGCTGCCGCTGGTCGTCCTGCTCGGCCTGTTGCTGATCGCACGCTCGTCGCTGGCCAACCACTATCACGTGCCCAGTGGCTCGATGACGCCGACGCTGCAGCCGGGCGACCGCGTGGTCGTCGACATGCGCGCCTACGGCCTGCGGGTGCCGTTCACCGAGTGGATCCTATGGCCGGGCGACCGACCGGCGCGGGGGGACGTGGTCGTGTTCCGCTCGCCGGCCGATGGCATCCGGCTCATCAAACGGGTCGTCGCCACCGGCGGCGACCGGGTCGACCTTGTCGATGGCCATCTATCGATCAACGGGGTCGCGCTCGCGCCGGTGGCCGGCGCGCCCGAGGATTTCGGCGCCCGCCAGGCGGTGCTCGACCTGGCGGACGGCGGGGGGCCGGACATCCATGGGCTGCGGGTGCCGGCAGGGCATGTGCTGGTGCTCGGCGACCATCGCGGCGCGAGTCTCGACGGCCGCTGGTTCGGCGTGGTGCCCAGCAGCGCGATCTACGGGCAGGCCCGCGGCGTGTTCTGGCGACGGGGCGAGGGCGCGGGCTGGACGCCGCTGTGACCGCGGCCGATGCGCAGATCCGCTTCGACGATGGCGCACGCTACGAACGCTACATGGGCATCTGGAGTCGGCTCGTCGGCGACCGGTTCCTCGACTGGCTCGCGCCGGCGCCGGGGTTGGACTGGCTCGACGTGGGCTGCGGCAACGGGGCATTCACCCAGACGCTGATCGCGCGCTGCGCGCCGGCGCAGGTGTACGGGCTCGACCCGTCCGTGCCGCAGGTGGCGCATGCGCGGGCGCGACTGGCCGGCGATGCGGCGCATCTGCTGGCCGGCGATGCGATGGCGTTGCCGTTTCCGCCGGCCAGTGTCGATGCGCTGGTCATGCCGCTGGTGATCTTCTTCGTACCCGACCCGGAACGCGGTGTGGCCGAAATGGTGCGGGTCGGGCGTCCCGGCGCGCTGGTCTCGGCCTATGCCTGGGATCTGCCCGGCGGCGGTTTTCCTTATCACGCGCTGCAGGCGCGGCTTCGCGCCCGTGGGGTCGTGCTGCCTGCGCCGCCGTCGCCGGATGCCTCGCGCGTGGAGGTGCTGCAGGCATTGTGGGCCGGTGTCGGCCTGTGCGAGGTGCGGACGCATTCAATCGAGGTGCGGCGCACCTTCGCCGACTTCGACGATTACTGGCAGACCGTGCTGGAGGCCCCCAGCATCGGCCCGCAACTGGCCCGGTGGCAGCCGGCGCAGGTCGCGCAGTTCGCCGCCGAGGTTCGCGCCGAACTTCCGGTCGACGGCGCGAACGGCGCGATCACGGTCGGCGCGCGGGCCCATGCCGTTGCCGGCCGCGTGCCGGGTGGGCGATAACCGGCGCGGTAGGCGTCTGCGCCCAGCCGCGTCATCCAGCGTCGGGCGGGAGCGCCATGCGTGGCGGCGGGCCTACTCGGCACGCCATGCTCTGGGCGAGCGCGGTCAGTCGTCCACCAGGGCGCCATCGGGCAGGAAGTTCCAACTGCGGGTGACGTGCAGGATGTCGATCTGCTCGTCGGTCGGCGGCAACGGTGGGTAGGGTTCGGCGAGCCGGGCGATCCGCAGCGCGGCATCGTCGAGCAGGGGCACGCCGCTGCTGCGGATGACATCGGCACGCTCCACCGAACCGTCGCGTCGGATCGCCACGCTGATGACCAGGCGCCCGGCCAGGCCGCGCCGACGGGCCTCGTCTGGGTAGTTCAGGTTGCCCACGCGCTCCACCCGGTCCACCCACTGTCGCAGGTACGTGGCGTAGACGTACTCCTGGGTGCTGGCGGACACGAACTTGCGCTTGGGCCTGCGCGCGTAGCGCTCCGAGCGCAGGTGGATCTCCGCGGCCAGCCGCGCCATCTCCAGGTCGCGTTCGACCCGTTCGGGGCCGGGCGGCAGCGTGCGGCGCTCGGCCTGGGGCGCGGGATCGGGGCTTTCCACTCGGGTCTGACCGCGTGCGCTGGCGACCACGCGCTCGCGCGGCGGCGGCTGGGTGTCGGGCGATTGCGCACGCAGCGGGCGCGGCGCGACGCCGGCCTCGGGGTGCGGCTGCAAGCCCGGTCGCGGCTCGCGCGGCCGCAGGCTGCGCGTGTCCTCGCCGCCGCCCTGATGGCTGGCCTGGGCGAGGAAATCGGCCTGGGCCTGGGTCAGCGGACGCGTGGTCTCGGTCAGGATCACATCCAGCGTCGGCACCACTGGTGCGGCGTCTTCGGTCGAAAAGCCGATGCCCAGCACCAGCAGCCCATGTACCAGCAGCGACAACGCCAGCGTCGCGCCCAGGCGCGCGTCGTCGCCGATCCGCGGCGGCGACGCGGCGGTCACGGCCTGCGGTCGTCGGCGCTAGCGACGCGCATCCGGGGCGATCCGGGACCGGGCCTGTGTCATCCGCGCTCGATCGCGTCGAACAACTGCCCGGCGATGTTCAGCCCGAACTGCGCATCGAGCTCGCGCACGCAGGTCGGGCTGGTGACGTTGACCTCGGTCAGCCAATCGCCGATCACGTCCAGGCCGACGAAGCGCATGCCGCGTTCGGCGAGCGTCGGGCCGACCTGGGCGGCGATCCAGCGGTCGCGCTCGCTCAGCGGGCGGCCCTCGCCGCGACCGCCGGCGGCCAGGTTGCCGCGGAACTCGTCGCCCTGCGGGATCCGCGCCAGGCAGTAGTCCACCGGCACGCCGTCGATCAGCAGGATGCGCTTGTCGCCGTCGACGATCTCCGGCAGGTAGCGTTGCGCCATCGCCAGCCGCCGGCCGCCGTCGGTCAGGGTCTCGAGGATCACGTTGAGGTTCGGGTCGCCGGTTGCGGCGCGGAAGATCGAGCGTCCGCCCATGCCGTCGAGCGGCTTGAGGACCGCCTGGCCGTGCTCGGCGACGAAGGCCTTGAGTGCGGCCGCGTCGCGGGCCACTCGCGTCGGTGGGCAACACTGCGGGAACGCGAGCGCGCCGAGCTTCTCGTTCATGTCGCGCAGACCCTGAGGATCGTTGACGATCCGCGCGCCCTGGCGCTGGGCGACGCTGAGAATCTGGGTGTCGTTGATGAACTCCGGGTCGACCGGCGGATCCTTGCGCATCAACACCACGTCGCCCTCGCCGAAGCGATGCAGCGCCGGGGCGCCGAGGCTGAACCAGTCGGCGGGATCGTCGCGCACGGTCAGCGGCGCCAGTGTCGCCACCGCGTCGCCGCCGGCCATGCCCAGTGCGCCGGGCAGCACGTACTGCAGGCGGTGCCCACGCCGCTGCGCCTCGAGCAGCATCGCGAACGTCGTGTCCTTGGCGATCCGGATCGAGCCGATCGGATCCATCACCACGACGACGTTCAGCGACATACCGGCATCCACGCAGAGGGAAAGCCGGCATGTTAGCAGGGCCTTTGCGGCGCACCTGGCGCCGGTGCGTGTACGCTTGACAGCCCAGCCGCCCGCTGGGATATAACTTCGCGATGCTGCGGCGCCGAATCGGCGCGTCGGGCAGGGGACAGCGACCGCATGAGCAGTGACGACAGACCATCCACCGGATGCCTCGACGGCCTGCGGGTGATGGTGATCGACGATTCGAAGACCATTCGACGGACCGCCGAGACGCTGCTCCGCCGCGAAGGGGCCGAGGTGGTGACCGCGGTCGACGGCTTCGAGGCCCTGGCCAAGATCGTCGAGCACGCACCGCAGGTCATCTTCGTCGATGTGATGATGCCCAGGCTCGACGGCTACCAGACCTGCGCGCTGATCAAGAACAACCGCCGCTTCGGCACGACCCCGGTCATCATGCTCTCGTCCAAGGACGGGTTGTTCGACAAGGCGCGTGGCCGGATCGTCGGTGCCGACGAATACGTCACCAAGCCGTTCACGCGCGAGGAATTGCTCGATGCGATCCGTCACCACGTCGACGCCTGAGGGGAAAGGCATGGCCCGCATCCTGTTGATCGAGGACTCGCCCACCGACACCGCGGTGTTGACCCAGTGGCTGGAGCGGCATGGCTACGAAGTGCTCGCGGCGGCCAATGCCGAGGACGGCATCGCGTTGTGTCGCAGCGAGCGGCCCGACTTGGTGCTGATGGACGTCGTGCTGCCGGGCATGAGCGGCTTCCAGGCCACCCGTGCGTTGGTGCGCGATCCGCAGACCGCGGCCATCCCGGTGGTCATCCTCAGCACCAAGGGCATGGAGACCGACCGCATGTGGGGCCTGCGCCAGGGGGCGAAGGGCTATCTGGTCAAGCCGCCGACCGAAGCGGCGTTGATCGCGCAGATCCGCCAGGTCCTGGGCGGGTGAACGCCTCGGCGCCCGATCTCGCGGCACCGGCGCCGGGGCCGTTCGCACTGCTGGCCGACTATGAGCGGCGCAGCCTGGCGCACGTCGTCGGGCTGCCCGAACAACTGGACGCGCCTGGCCTGTGGCGCGGTGTGGGCTATCGGGTCGGTCGCCGGCTGTTGGCCTCGGCCTTCGACGAAGTCGTCGAGATCCTGGCAATGCCGCCGGTCACGCCCGTTCCCGGCGCCCAGCCCTGGATGCTCGGGGTGGGCAACGTGCGCGGCGCACTGCTGCCGATCGTCGATCTGCGGCAGTTTTTGGAAGGCGAGCCCAGTGCGCGGCAGGACGGTCAGCGGATGCTGCTGGTCCGCCAGCCCGGGGGCGACGTCGCGGTGACGATCGACGCCCTGTTGGGCCAGCGCAGCTTCCTGGAACAGGACCAGGTGCCGCCCGACCGTATCGCCAGCGGGCGCTATGCGCACTTCGTCGAGCGCGCCTACGCGCAAGCCGGTACGGTCTGGGGCGTCTTCAGCCTCGATCGCCTGGCCCGCACGCCCGAGTTCAGACATGCCGCGGCCTGACGCCGCGGCGCGCACTACGATCAGGAAACGCAACGCATGAGCACAGTGGTCGATCCCAGCGCAGGCAAACGGCGCATTCTCGGCACGAACTTCTGGGTCGTGATGATGATCGTCGCCGGCACGGTCCTGGTCCTCAACACCGGCTACGGCACCTGGCGCGCCGCGCAGCTCGGCAGTGCCAGCCTCTCGGCCTCGAACCTGCGCGTGGACAGCCAGCGGCTGGCCAATCAGGGGTCGGAAGCGGCGCGCGGCAATGCGGTCGCGTTCGCGGCGTTCAACGCCACCCGGGCGCAGATCGAGCGCGACATCCGCCAGCTCGAGGAGCGCTACGGCAGCACTGCGGGCGTGTCCGGCCCGATCCGCAAGGTCGCCGCGACCTGGGATCCGCTGGGCGAGAGTGCGGCGCGGCTGGCCGAAGGCGAAGCGGCGGTCACTGCGTTTGCCGGCCACGCCGAGCGTTTCAGCCAGCGCGTGCCGCAGTTGCAGGCGCTGCTCGACGAACTGGTGCGGGCGATGTCGAGCAGCGGCTCGCCGTCGTCGCAGGTGTACATGGCGCTGCGCCAGGTGGTGATCGCCGGCGACATGGCGCGCCGGGTGACCGAGGTGCAGGCCGGCGGCAGTGTCGCCGCGGTGGCCGGCCAGGGCTTGCGCCGGAACGTCGAGGACTTCCAGCAGGTCATGACCGGCCTGCGCGAAGGTGACCCGACACGCGAGTTGCAGGCGCTGACCAACGGCAACGCGCTTGCGGCGCTGGCACGCGCCGACGAGGCCTGGACGCAGATGCGCACCGACCTGGAGGCGATCCTGGCCAGCAGCGAGCCGCTGTTCCAGGCGCAGGCCGCGGCCGGTGAGCTGGTGGCCGGCTCCGACCGGCTGCTGGGCGACAGTGAGGCGCTGTTCAACGCCTTCACCGCCTTCGGCTCGCTGCAGGACCGCAGCCTGCTCGGCAACGTGTGGGTCAGCATCGTCGCCGGCCTGTTGGCGCTGGCCGCGATCGCCGGCCTGGTGACCGAGCTCAATCGCGCCCAGCGGCGGCGCTACGAGACCTCGCTGGAGCTCAACAACCGCAACCAGGAAGCGATCATGCGCCTGCTCGACGAGATGGGCGCGCTCGCCGAGGGCGACCTGACCGTCAAGGCCTCGGTCACCGAAGACATCACCGGCGCGATCGCCGATTCGATCAACAACGCGATCGAGCAGTTGCGCAGCCTGGTGCAGACCATCAACGACACCTCGGTGCAAGTCGCCTCGAGCGCGCAGGAAACACGCGCCACCGCGATGCACTTGGCCGACGCCGCCGAGCATCAGGCCCACGAGATCAATTCGGCCTCCGATCGCATCAACGAGATCGCCGTCAGCATCGACCAGGTCTCGCGCAATTCGTCCGAATCGGCCGACGTCGCCCAGCGCTCGGTGCGCATTGCGACCAAGGGAGCCGGCGTGGTGCGCGAGACGATCGCGGGCATGGATTCGATCCGCGACCAGATCCAGGAGACCTCCAAGCGCATCAAGCGCCTGGGCGAGAGCTCGCAGGAGATCGGCTCGATCGTCGAGCTGATCAGCGACATTTCCGAGCAGACCAACATCCTGGCGCTCAATGCTGCGATCCAGGCCGCCTCGGCCGGCGAGGCGGGACGCGGCTTTGCGGTGGTCGCCGACGAAGTGCAGCGACTGGCCGAACGCGCCACCGGCGCCACGCGGCGTATCGAAACGCTGGTGCAGACGATCCAGTCCGACACCAACGAGGCGGTCACCTCGATGGAGCAGACGACCTCCGAGGTCGTCGCCGGTGCGCGGCTGGCCGAGGACGCCGGCACCGCGCTGGGCGAGATCGAAAGCGTGTCGACGAGCCTGGCCGACCTCATCGAGGGCATCTCCTCGGCGGCGCAGCAGCAGTCTTCGGCCGCGACCAACATCACCGAGGCCATGCACACGATCCAGTCGATCACCGCGCAGACCTCGCGCGGCGCCAGCCAGACCGCCGATTCGATCGGCAACCTCGCCCAGCTCGCCGCCGACCTGCGCCGTTCGGTCGCCGACTTCAAGCTGCCGACCTGAGCCGGACACGGACCGACGCATGAGCGGGCTGCGCGAGGCCATCGACCACACGATGCTGGGCTGGATCAAGCCCGAGCTCGATGAGGTGCTGCGCCAGGCACGGATGGAACTGGAGCGCTTCGTCGAAGCGCCCGACGACGGCACGCGTTTGCACCACTGCGCCGCCGGGCTGCGCCAGGCGACCGGCACGCTGCGGATGGTCGAATTGCAGGCGCCTGCGCTCGTGGTTGAGGAAATGGAGCGGCTGGTCGAGGCCTTGCGCCGGGGCGAGGTCGGGGATCGCGACGCGGCGGCCTCGGCCTTGCTGCGCGGCCTGTTGTTGCTGCCTGACTATCTCGAACGGCTGCAGGGAGGGCATCGCGACATCCCGATCGTATTGCTGCCGCTGCTCAACGATCTGCGCGCCGCGCGTGGCATGCCCGCGCTGCACGAGCGCCTGTTCTTCGATGTCGGGGCGGTCGACGCGCCCGATGCCGAGGGCGAGGACGAGGCCCCGGTCTCGGCCGACACGCTCGCTGCGCTGCGCGAGGCATTCGGCCCGGGCGACGCGCGTCCCAGCGACGCCGAACTCGACCATGCTCGCAGCAGCCTGGCCGGGCGCAACCGCGCCTTGCTCAGTACCGTGACCGAAGCGGTCAAGGACGAATTGCTGCAGGTCAAGGATGCGCTCGACCTGCATCTGCGCACCGGCGTGCGCGATCCCGCCGCGTTGCGGCCGCAGTCGGCTCTGCTGGCTACGGTGGCCGACACGCTGGGCATGGTCGGGCTCGACGACGCCTGCGCGGTGGTCGTGCAGCAGCGCGAGGCGCTGGATGCGATCGTCGACGGCGCGATGCCGGCCGACGAAGCCGCGCTGCTCGACATCGCCGGGGCGCTGCTCTACGTCGATGCCACGCTCGACATGCAGGTCGCGCAACTGGGCGATGCGGTGGCGACCGACGCCGCGCTCGCCGCCGAGGCGCAGCGTGCCCGGACAGTGGCGATCGGCGAGGCGATCGCGGCGTTCGGCGAAGCGCGCGAAGCACTGGTCGTCTTCGTCGACCGGCAATGGGATCGCACGACGCTGTTGGCGGTGCCGGATCTGCTGGTCGAGGTGGCCGGTGCGCTGGCGATGCTGGACCAGCCGCAGGCGGCCGCCTGCCTGGAGGGCGTGCGCCTGTACGTCGACCGCGAACTGCTGGCGGGGGCGCAGGCACCTGCGCCGGGGCCACTGGACGCCTTCGCCGATGCGGTGGCGAGCCTGGAGTCTTTCCTGCAGGGGGTGGACGCGCAACGTCCCGATCGCGACCGGTTCCTCGAGGTCGCCCGCAGCCGCCTGCAGACGCTGGGATACTGGCCGCTGCCCGGCACCGCGCCTGGGGCGCGGGAGGCGGACGAGAACCAGGGCCTCGCCGCCCATGGCGACGGCAGCCATCCCTCGACCGATGACACCCAGACCGGCGACGGTGCGTGGGTGCCGGCAGGTGCGGCGCAGGCGCCGCCGCGGGGTGGCTTCGCGGCCGTCGGCAACGACATCGATGATGAGATCCGGGAGATCTTCCTGGAAGAACTCGCCGACGAGATCGCCCATCTCGAGGCATTGTTGCCCCAGTGGCGGCGCCAGCCCGGCGATCCGGAGCGGCTGCGGCAGGTGCGACGCGTTTTCCACACGCTCAAGGGCAACGGCCGGTTGGTCGGCGCGGTCGAGCTGGGCGAGTTCGCCTGGCGCGTCGAATCGCTGCTCAATCGCGTGATCGACGGCCTGCATCCGGGGGGGCAGGCCGTCGTGGCAGCGGTCGACGTGGCCGCGCAGGCACTGCCGGCACTGGACGCGGCGCTGCGCGACCAGGCCCCGTTGCTGCTCGACGTGGATGCGGTTGCCGCCCGAGTCGCCGAGATCGCGGCGGGGGACGCGGGCATCTCGCCGCCAGCGCCGATGGCCGCGGCCGATGCCGTGCGCACCGTTGAGGCACCGCCCGCTGTGGAGGCCGTCGCCACCGTGCCGGCACGCATCGACGCGCTGCTGCTCGAGATTCTCGATGCCGAGGCCAACGAGCACCTGCTGACCGTCGATGCCTGGATCGACGCGGCCCGTGCCGGAGACGCCTTCGACGTCGAGCGGCTGCTGCGCGCGCTGCATACGATGCACGGCGCGTTCGCGATGGCCGAGGTCCCGGCGGTCGGCGCGTTGTTGGCGCCGGCCGAGGACTATGCCCGGCGGCTGGTCGCCACGCCGTCGGTGCCCGATCCCGAAGCGGTCGACGCGATCGACGCGTTGCGCGGGGCGCTGCGCGAGACGCTGACGCGCCTGCACGACGACGATCCTCGGATCGCCGTGTTGCCGGCCCTGGCGGCACGCCTGGGCGTCGTCCGCGACCGCCTCGATGCGTCGCCGGTCGCCGGCTACGAGATCGCCGACTTCGATGCGCCGATCGAGGACGCGCCCATGTTGGACGAGGGGGACGACGCGGCGGCCACACTGCTCGATGGCGCGCGTTTCGAGCAGGCCGATGTCGAGCAGGCCGATGTCGAGCAGGCTCAGCGCGACGATGGCGAGGGCGAAGACGCGCCTCAGGCATCGGCGCCCTCGGATGCCGCGCCGCTGAGCGTCGATGACGTCGCTGCCGAAGGGCAGGCGCGCGCGCACTCCGATCTCGATCTCTATACGGACATCGCGGCCGATGCCGATGTCGAGCAGGCGGACGCGGCCCCCCCGGCGATCGAGCATCTCGACAGCGCGCGACGCCAGCCCGAACGGGCGTCGGCGCGGCAGCGCCAAGCTGCGATCGATGCCGAGGTCCTTGCCGATGAGCGCCATCGCTACGCTGCGAGGGCGCTGCGACAGGCGGCTGTCGCAACGAGCCAGATCGACGTCGCGCCTCCGCAGGCCGACGTCGGCGTCGCGACGTCGGATGCACGCGATCGCAACGACCTCGCAGATGTGCACGCGTGCTCGCCTGTGGTGCCCGCAGGCGATGCCCCGGACACGGCGACATCGTGGACGCAGACTGCTGTCGACGCCGACGCCGACGCCGACGCCGACGCCGGCGCCGGCGCCCATGTCGATGTCGATGCTGAGCGGAAAGATGAGGGCGAGGGCGCTTCGGATCACGATCCCGAAGGCCCGCTGGACCTGATCGGCCTGGATCCCGAGCTGATCGACACCTTCGTCGAGGAAGGCATCGACCTGCTCGACGATGCCGATGGCCTGCTGGCGCTGTTGCGCGACGATCCGGGCGCCTTGCCTGCGATCGCGGGCCTGCAACGCGACCTGCACACGCTCAAGGGCGGCGCCCGCATGGCCGGGCTCATGCCCATCGGCGACCTCGGGCATGCGATGGAGACGCTGCTCGAGACCCTTGCCGAGCAACACCGGCCGATGCATCGGGACGATCTCGCGCTGCTCGAGCAAGGCTTCGACCGGTTGCACGCGATGCTTGTGCGCGCCGGCGAACGCCGCGCCATCGGACCTTCGCCGGCCCTGGTCGACGCGTTCACGGTGACCGCCCGCAGCGCCGCGGATGCGTCCGGACCGCTCGATGGGATGCACAGCGACGCTGCGCTGATGCCGTTGTCAGCGCCGCTGCCTGCGCTGGCGCTCTCGGTCGACGGCGACGACGACGCCACACGCGGCTCGCAGGAGCAGGTGCGCATCCGGGCCGGGCTGCTCGACCGCCTGGTCACCTACGCCGGCGAGGTCGCGATCTACCGCGCGCGCCTCGAGCAGCAGTTGGGAACCTTCCGCGGCGCGATGCTCGAACTTGGGCAGACCAACGACCGCCTGCGCGACCAGTTGCGACGGCTCGACATCGAGACCGAGGCCCAGATCGTCGCCCGCTATCGGCGCGAAGGCGACAGCGGCGACATCGCGTTCGATCCTCTCGAGCTCGACCGCTTCTCGACCCTGCAGCAGCTTTCGCGCGCACTCGGCGAAACGGCCGCCGATCTCGACAGCCTGCAGCACACCCTCGACGAGCAGACCCGACATTACGAATCGCTGCTGCAGCAGCAGTCGCGCGTGAGCTCGGATCTGCAGGAAGGCCTGATGCGGACGCGCATGGTGCCCTTCGACGGCATCGTGCCGCGCCTGCGGCGCGTCGTCAGGCAGGCCGCCCAGGACACCGGCAAGCAAGTGGACCTGCACCTGGCCGGCGCCCACGGCGAGATCGATCGCAATGTGCTCGAGCGCATGGGCCCGCCGCTCGAGCACCTGTTGCGCAACGCCGTCGCGCATGGACTGGAAACGCCGCAGGCACGCCAACAGGCGGGCAAGCCCGAGGTGGGCGCGATCCGCATCGCACTGCGCCGCGAGGGCGCGGAGATCGTGCTGGAGGTGGCCGACGACGGCACTGGACTGGACCGCGCGGCGATCCGCCGCCGCGCGCACGAGCGCGGCCTGCTGACGCCGGATGCGCAGATCGCCGAGCGCGACCTGGACGCGCTGATCCTGCAGCCCGGCTTCACGACCGCCAGCGCGCTCAGCCACGTGGCCGGGCGCGGCGTCGGCCTGGACGTGGTCGCCAGCGAGGTCCGCCAGCTCGGCGGCAGCGTCGACATCCAATCGCGGGACGGCGTGGGCAGCACGTTCGTGTTGCGGTTGCCGCAGACGCTGGCCGTGACCCAGGCCGCGTTCGTGCGTATCGGGGAGACCACCTTCGCGGTGCCGATCGCCTCGGTGCGCGGCGTCGGCCGCATCGCGCGCGACGCGCTGCGCGCGGGCCGTGACTACCGGTACGGCGACGAGGACTACGCGCTCCACGACCTGGGCCGGCTGGTCGGACAGGCGCCTGCGCGTGCCGAAGGCCACCTGCAGATGCCCTTGCTGCTGATCCGCGCCGGCGAGCTGCGCGCGGCGGTCGCGGTGGACGAGATCCTGGGCAACCGCGAAATCGTGGTGAAGCCGGTCGGGCCCCAGCTCACGTCAATCCCGGGCATCTTCGGCGCGACGATCATGGGCGACGGTCGCGTGGTGGTGATTCTGGATATCGCGCCACTGGTGCGTCGGCAGGCGGCGCAGCCCGAAGCGGCCATCGCTGCGGCGCCGTCGCCCGTGCAGGCCCGTCGTGTCCCGCTGGTGCTGGTCGTCGACGATTCGATCACGATGCGCAAGGTCACCTGCCGCGCGCTGGAGCGGCAGGGCCTGGCGGTGGCGACCGCGAAGGATGGCATCGACGCGCTCGAGCGCATGGACGAACGGATTCCCGATCTGGTGCTGTTGGATATCGAGATGCCGCGCATGGATGGCTACGAACTGGCGATGCGGATGAAGGCCGACCCTCGGCTGCGCGCGTTGCCGATCATGATGATCACCTCCCGCAGCGGCGACAAACACCGCGAGCGTGCGCTGGAGATTGGCGTCGATCGCTACCTCGGCAAGCCGTATCAGGAGACGGAGCTCCTGCGGCATGTCCAGGCCTTGCTGGGACTGGAGCCCGACGATGCGTGACCCTGCCTTGCGTGTGGTGGTGCTGGCCCGGCCCGGCCCGGTCTGCGACCGGCTTGCGGCGGCTGTGGTGGAGGCCGGCGCGGACGCGGCCGTACAGATCGACCCGCTGAGGGCGGACGCCGAGCAAGTGGACGCGCTCGCCCCGGCCGCGATCGTGGTCGCGCTGGAGCCGGTGATCGCCGACGCGATCGAGGCCCTGGCGCCGGTGTTGGCACGGTCCGGACGCATGGTCGTGTTCGAGGACGCTGACCGGGTACTCGAGCGCAGTGGCGACGCCGCCGCGCATTGGGTGCGGCAGCTGGGCGCCAAGCTGCGGCTGCGCGAGGACCGAGGGTCCGATGCCGATGCCGCGCAGACAGGCGATGCGTCGAATGCGTCGTCCGGCAATGCGGCCTACGCCTTCGATCCGGTCGCAGCCGAGTACGACGACCCGCCGCATGCGCCCTTCGAGCTCGATTTCGGTTTCGACGGCAGTGACGATCGTGCCGACGCAGCGCCGATGCCCCCTGCCACTGCGGACAGCGCCCCGGTGGCCGCAGCCGCCGACGCGGCCGAGCGCGACCAGGACCACGACGTTCTGGGCGTGCCATCGGCGGACATCGACCTGCTGCCGTCGTTCCGTGGGCTTGCCGACGAGTCCGGACCGCCACCGCCGATACCGCCTGCGCACGATCTGGCCGATCTCGAGCAACGGATCGCCGGCCTGGCGCTGGCCGACGCCGACAGCTATGGCCACGGTCCGGAGCGTGGGCTGGTCCTGATGGACGGCGGGCTCGGCAGTCCGGATGCGGTGCGGCAACTGTTGGGTGCGCTGCCCGAAGACTTCCCGCGGCCGATCCTGGTGCGGCTGCACCTGGAGAGCGGGCGCTACGACCAACTGGTTCGGCAGATGGCGCGTGTGGCCGCGATGCCGGTGCACCTGGCCGAACCCGGCATGGCGATCGCGCCGGGCGCGGTGTACGTGCTGCCGCCGGATCTGCAGCCGCAGCGCACAGGCGGGCACGTGCGCTTCGCCACCGGCGGCGATCCCGCCGCGATCACGCAAGCCATGCCAGCCGCCGACAGTGCGTGGCTGCTGCTCAGCGGGGCCGATCCCGCGCTCGTGCCGCTGGCCACGGCGCCCGCCTGGCAGGGCGCGCTGGTCGTCGGGCAGGACGGCGCGGGGTGCTACGACCCCACCGCTGCCCAGGCGTTGAATGCGCGCGGCCATCAGACCGGGACCCCGCCGACGCTCGCCGCCTGGGTGATCGAACGCTGGATGCCCGGCGCCGGCGCGCCCCAGCACGAGGGCTGGTCGCTGTGAGCACGACGGCCGAGATCCGGTGCGTGCTGATCCGGACCGGGACGACGCAACTGCTGCTGCCCAACGCGACGATCTCCGAGGTGCTGTCGTACTCGGTGCCCGATCCCATCGCCGGCGCGCCGGCGTGGCTGCCTGGGCGGCTGCGCTGGCGCGGCTGGCGGTTGCCGCTGGTCGCCTTCGCGACGCTGTCGGGCCAGGGTGATGACACGGCCGGGCTTGGCAACAAGGTGGTCGTGCTCAAGGCGCTCGGCGGCGATCCGCACCTGCCGTATCTCGCACTCTCGACCCAAGGCTTCCCGCGCCTGGTCACGGTCTCGGCCGCGCAATTGCGCCAACCCGATGGCGCGCACGACACCGCGCCGTTGCCGTTCGCGATCCGTGCCCATGTGCGCCTGGGCGAGGAGGTCGCGCAGATCCCGGACCTGGATGCGCTCGAGCGCGCAGTGCGCGAGGTCGTGGGCTAGGGCAGGCCGGTCCCGGGCCGGCAGCCCCGGCCTGGGGTCATCCCAGATCGCCGAACCGCGCCTGCAGCGCGGCGATCGCGGCCATGCCGGCGGTCTCGGTGCGCAGGATCCGGGGGCCCAGGCGCAGCCCACCGAAACCGGCGGCGACAAGCGCGGCGCGGTCGTTGGCCGACCAGCCGCCCTCCGGGCCGATCGCGAGCACCAGCTCGCCCGTCGGCGCGGGCATCGTCGCAAGGCCCGCGGTCGCTTCGGGATCGAGCAGCCAGCGGCCCGTGCCGGGCGACAGCGCGGCCAGTGCCGCGGCCAGCGATTGCGGCGCAGCGACCTCGGGCACGTGCGCGCGCCAGCTCTGCTCGCAGGCCGAGACCACGACGCTGCGCCAGTGCGCGTGCCGCTTGCCGGCGCGCTCGGCGTCGAGCCGGACCTCGCTGCGTTCGCTCGAGACCGGCATGATCGCGGCCACGCCCAGTTCGGTGGCCTTCTGCAGGATCCAGTCCATTTTCTCGCCGCGGGCGATGCCCTGCAGCAGCACGATACGCAGCGGCGATTCGAGCGCGACGGGGCGGCCGGCGCCGATCCGCGCGGCCGCGCCGCGCTTGTCGGCTCGGGTCAGTTCTGCCTCGTGGTCGCACCCGTCGCCGTTGAACAACACGCAGCGCTCGCCCTCGCGCAGGCGCAGCACGCGGACCAGGTGCGCGGCGGCGTCCTCGGGCAGTGCGATCGTCTCGCCCTCGCGCAACGGCAGGTCGACGAAGGCCCGGATCACGCGCACGATGTCGCCACCTCGATCGCCTCGGCGGTGACCTGCGCGAGCAGTTGCAACTGGTCTTCGTCGATGCAATAGGGCGGCATCCAGTACAGGATGTCACCCAGCGGGCGCAGCAGCACGCCGCGCTCGACCGCATGGCGGTAGGCGCGCAGGCCGACGCGCAGCGCCGGGTCGAACGGCGTCGCGCGGTCGCCGTCGCGCGTGAGTTCGAACGCGACGACCATGCCGGTCTGGCGGGTGTCGGCGACATGCCGGTGTGCGCCGACCTGCGCGGCCAGCGCGGCCATGCGCGTGGCGGTGTGTCGGTTGCGCGCCAGCGTGTCGTCGGCAGTGAAGATGTCGAGCGAGGCCAGGGCCGCGGCGCAGGCCAGCGGATTGCCGGTGTAGCTGTGCGAGTGCAGGAACGCGCGCTCGCGCGAGGCGTCCAGGAAACCGTCGTACAGCGCCTGGGTCGTGAGCACCGTCGACAGCGGCAGAAAACCGCCGGTCAGCCCCTTCGACAGGCATAGCAGGTCGGGCTGGATGCCGGCGGGCGTGCCGGCGTTGCCCGGCGCCTGCTCGCAGGCGAACAAGGTGCCGGTGCGCCCGAAGCCGACCGCGATCTCGTCGGCGATCAGGAAGATGCCGTGCACGTCGCACAGCTCGCGCACGCGCCGCAGATACACCGGGTCGTGCATGCGCATGCCACCGGCGCATTGGATCAGCGGCTCCAGAATCAGCGCGCAGATCTCACCGGCGTGCGCATCGAGCAGGCGCGCCAGCGCATCGGCCGCGTCCTCGGCGTGCGCGGCGGCGCTCTGGCCCGCGCGCGCCTCGAAGGCGTCGGGCGAGGGCGCGAACAGCGACTCGCACAGCAGCGGGGCATAGACCCGGCGATACAAGGGAATGTCGCCGACCGCGAGCGCGCCGAGGGTCTCGCCGTGGTAGCCGTTGCGCAGCGCCACGAACTTGGTCCGTCGCGGCGCGTCGCCGCGGTTGGCGAACCACTGGAACGCCATCTTCAGCGCGACCTCGACGCCGGCCGAGCCGTTGTCGGCGTAGAACACCTTCGACAACGGCGCCCGTCCCGGCTCGCGCGGGGCCAGCGCCAGCAGCCGTTCGGCCAGTTCGATCGCCGACGGATGGGTGCAGCCGGCCAGGATCACCTGCTCGAGCGTGCGTGCCTGGCGCGCGATCGCCTCGGCGATGCGCGGCTCGGCATGTCCGTGCAGGTTGGTCCACCAACTGCTGCCCGAGTCGAGGATGCGGCGGCCGCCGGCCTCGACCAGCCAGGCGCCTTCGCCGCGCACGATCGGCAGCAGCGGTTGCGTATCGGGGTGCTCGCGCATCTGCGTGCACGGGTGCCAGACCGCGGCGAGGTCGCGGGTCCGCCAGTCGTTGCCGTCGGCTAGAATGGCCGGATCATGGATCTGTTCTGTCATCCCGCCATTATCGCCCCGCAGCGCCGGCGCCGTGCAGGCCGGAGCGTGCGCGCGTGAGCCGACGGTTGCCGACGATCCATGGGATCACCGAACACGACGCCGGCCCGTACCGGATGGAGCAGCTCGATCTGGAGTTCTCCAACGGCGAGCGCCGACGCTATGAGCGCCTGCACGGGCGTGGCCATGGCGCGGTGATCGTCGTCCCGTTGATCGATGCGGAGACGGTGCTGCTGGTGCGCGAGTACGCCGCTGGCATGCATCGCTACGAGCTGGGTCTGGTCAAAGGCCGGATCGACGCCGGCGAGACCCCGATCCAGGCCGCCGACCGCGAGCTCAAGGAAGAGGCCGGCTACGGCGCCCGTCGTCTCGACGCGTTGCGCAGCCTGAGCCTGGCGCCGACCTACATGAGCCACCAGGCGACCCTGGTGCTCGCGCGCGATCTGTATCCCGAACGCTTGCCTGGCGACGAGCCCGAGGAACTGGACGTGGTGCCGTGGAAGCTCGATGCGCTGCACGAGCTGATCCTGCGCGAGGACTTCTCGGAAGGGCGCTCGATCGCCGCGCTGTTCATCGTCCGCGACTGGTTGCGCCATTACGGTGGCTGACGGCCGCGCGCCGGTCGAGCCTACGGTCGTCGAAGGCGCGATCGCGATCGCGCATCGCGCGGCCGAGGCGATTCTCGCGGTCTATGCGCACGCATTCGAAGTGGTCGCCAAGGCCGACGACAGCCCGGTGACCGCGGCCGACCTTGCCGCGCATCATGTCATCGTCGACGGCCTGCACCGGCTCACGCCCGACATCCCGGTGTTGTCGGAAGAAGCGGCCGATGCGGTGCCGGTGACCGAGCGCCGCGCTTGGCGGCGGATGTGGCTGGTCGACCCGCTCGACGGCACCCGGGATTTCGTCAAGCGCAATGGCGAGTTCAGCGTCAACCTGGCGCTGATCGACGACGGCGTCGCGATCCTGGGGGTGATCCAGGCCCCGGTCACCGGCGCGCTGTGGTACGGCATGCCGGGGGGCGGGGCGTTCCGCCGCGATGGCGGCGGCGAGACCGCGATTCATACGCGCCGGGCGGCGGGCGCGGCCGGTCCGCTGCGGGTCGCCGCCAGCCGCTCGCACCGCGATCCGCGCACCGCCGCAGTGCTGGCACGGATCGGCGACATCGAGCCGCGCCCGCTCGGCTCGTCGCTGAAGTTCTGCCGGCTCGCCGAAGGCGCCCTCGACATCTACCCACGCTTCGGGCCGACCAGCGAGTGGGACACTGCCGCCGGTCAGGCGATCCTGGAGGCCGCCGGCGGCGTCGTGCTCGACCCCCGCGGCCGACCCTTCCGCTACAACCAGCGCCAGACCCTGCTCAACGGCGATTTCATCGCCATCGGCGATCCCGACCTCCCCTGGCGCACATGGCTCTGACACTCAAACCGGGGTCAGAGTCGATTTCAGGTGCGATGGCCGTCAGCATGCTCAGCAAACCGACGCTGACCCTGTTTGGGAAAATCGATTCTGACCCCGGTCTTGGACCCCGGTCTTGCTTGTGAGGGAGGTGTGTGATGGCCGAAAACGACGACGGGATGGCGCGGTTGCTGGCGGTGATGGCGCGGTTGCGCGATCCGCAGGCCGGGTGTCCTTGGGATCTGCAGCAGGATTTCTCCACGATCGCGCCGTACACGATCGAGGAGGCCTACGAGGTCGCCGATGCGATCGACCGCGGCGACTTGCCGGGCCTGTGCGACGAGTTGGGCGACCTGTTGCTGCAGGTGGTCTTCCATGCGCGCCTGGCACAGGAGCAGGGGGCATTCTCGTTCGACGACGTGGTCGCGGCGATCGTCGGCAAGCTGGTCCGGCGGCACCCGCACGTGTTCGCGGACATGCATGCCCCCGACGCTGGTGCGGTCGCGAGCAATTGGGAGGCGATCAAGCGCGCCGAACGGGCCGAGGCCGGCGAGACGGATGGGTCGGCGCTGGCGGGCATCGCCCGTGGCCTGCCGGAATGGCAGCGCGCGACCAAACTGCAGAACCGCGCGGCGCGGGTGGGGTTCGATTGGCCCGGACCGCAGCCTGTGCTCGCCAAGCTGCAGGAGGAACTCGGCGAAGTGCGCGCCGAGTTCGATGCGCTCGCCGCCGATCCCGATGATGCGGCCGCGCGCGACCGGCTGGAGGACGAACTGGGCGATCTGCTGTTCGTCGCCGCCAACCTGGCGCGTCACGCGAAGGTCGATGTCGGCAGCGCGCTGCGCCGGGCCAACCACAAGTTTGAACGCCGATTTCGTGCGATGGAGACGCTGGCCGAGGCCGACGGCACCGTGTTCGCCGAGTTGCCGCTCGCCGCGCAGGAGGCCTACTGGATGCGGGTCAAGCGCAGCGAGGGCCGGTCGGACACCGAAGACCTCGGCTGACGCCTCGCGCCCAGGCAGGCGCCCGACGCCTGTCGCGCTGCGGCAAAGATCCGCCACCGTCACTTCACGTTGTTCCCGCCGCCCACTCCTCTCGGCCTATGAAGACCTTGCTGCTGTTCCTGCTCACCGCCGTGGCCGAGATCGTGGGCTGCTATCTGCCCTACCTATGGCTGCGCAAGGACGGCAGCGCCTGGCTGCTGTTGCCTGCCGCACTGTCGCTGGCTCTGTTCGTCTGGCTGCTCAGTGTGCATCCGACCGCATCGGGACGTGTCTATGCGGCCTACGGCGGGGTCTATGTCGCGGTGGCCCTGGTCTGGCTGTGGCGGGTGGATGCGGTCGTGCCGACGCGCTGGGACCTGATCGGTGCGGCGCTATGCCTGGCAGGCATGGCGGTGATCATGCTCTCGCCGCGGCCAGCCTGAGCGGCGCGCGGCTGGGAACACCTAAGGCGCCAGCGGCACTGCGTTGGTGTCACTCCAGGAAGATCAGCCACGCCGCAACGACGATCATCGCGAAGCCTGCCCCGCCCTCGATTGCGTTCCACCTGGTCAGGGCAATGAGGCCGCGCGCGCGGCTGGGAACACTTGAGGCGCCAGCAGCACTGCGTTTGGGTCACTCCAGGAAGATCAGCCACGCTGCAACGACAATCATCGCGAAGCCTGCCCCGCCCTCGATTGCGTTCCGCCTGCTCAGGGCAATGAGGCCGCGCGCGCGGCTGGGATTACTGAGGCGCCAGCAGCACTGCGTTTGGGTCACTCCAGGAAGATCAGCCACGCTGCAACGATAATCATCGCGAAGCCCGCCCAATGGTTCCACTTCAACGGCTGCCCCAGGTACCAGGTCGAGAACCCCGCGAACACCAGCAGCGTGATGACCTCCTGCATGCCCTTGAGCTGCGGCGCCGAGTAGACCGCCGCGCCGATCCGGTTGGCCGGCACCATCAGCGTGTACTCGAAGAACGCGATGCCCCAGCTGACCACGATCACCATCAGCAGCGGCGCACTGCGGTACTTGAGATGGCCATACCAGGCGAAGGTCATGAAGATGTTGGACCCCAGCAGCAGGAGCACGGGGAGGAAGCGTTCGAAGCCGGGCATGTCGATGGCTCGGGCGAGGGAGCGCGAAGCGTAGCGCAGAGCCTGCCGGTCCGCTGGCACGTCACAATCTTCACGAACTGTGCACCCGGCGCGTGAGATTTTCACAAAGATTAATCACCGCACCAGCCACGGGAGCCAAGCAATGCGTGCAGGTCAGGAACCAGGGGGACTCGTTCTCATTGTCGAGGACAATCGCAACATTTCAGAGATGGTCGGCGAATATCTGGAAGGGCGCGGTTTCGAGGTCGACTACGCGGCCGACGGCCTGGACGGGTACCGACTGGCGACGGAGAACAGTTACGACGTGATCGTGCTCGACCTGATGTTGCCCCGGCTGGACGGCATCGAGGTCTGCAAGCGCCTGCGCGAGGATGCGCGCAAGTCGACCCCCGTGCTGATGCTCACCGCGCGCGACACGCTGGACGAGAAGCTGACCGGCTTGAGCTCGGGCGCCGACGACTACCTGACCAAGCCCTTCGCGATCCAGGAGCTCGAGGCCCGGCTGCGTGCGCTGATCCGCCGCGAGCGTCGCCAGGTGGGCTCGGAAGTGCTGAAGGTGGCCGACCTGGTACTCGATCCGGCCAGCATGCGCGCCACCCGCGGCGGCACCGAACTCCAGCTCTCGCCGATCGGCATGAAGCTGTTGACGATCCTGATGCGCGAATCGCCGCGCGTGGTCAACCGCCAGGAGATCGAGCGCGAGATCTGGGGCAACAGCCTGCCCGACTCCGACACCCTACGCAGTCACCTGTACAACCTGCGCAAGATCATCGACAAGCCCTACGACAAGCAGCTGCTGCACACCGTGCAGAGCGCCGGCTACCGGATCGCCGACATCGAACAATCGCCGGCCTGAGCCGGTACGCCAGGCGCTCGATCCGATGCCCCAGGGGCTCCCCAACCGTATCCGCGATGCGTTCACGTTCCAGGCGGTCATCGCCGGCATGACGCTGGTGGTCTGCATCCTGGCCGCGGCGCTGGTCGGCCGCGAGGTCGCGGCGCGGCATTGGCTGCGCGCCGAGGCCGACGCCTACTGGCGCGCGCGCACGACCGACGCGGCCCATCCACCGCCGTTCGGCGCCAACATGCAGGGCTACTTCGTCCCCAGCGGCGGCGGCGCCTGGGACAGCATCGTCAGCGGCGACCGCGCGGTTGCCAGCCTGCTCTGGTTCAAGGATGCGCCCGAGGGTTTCTCGCAGCGCCGCGACACCAGCGGGGTACTGTTGGTGGATCGGCGCGAGGCCGGGACGCTGTACCTGGCGGTATCGATGGGTCTGTTCGACCGCATGCTGGCCTTGGCTGCAGGCGGTCTGATCGTGTTGACGGTCGGCACGATCTTCATCGTGTCATGGCTGACCTACCGCACGTCCAAACGGATGGTGCTGCCGATCCACCAACTCGCCGTCGAGGTCGGCCGCTGGAATCCCGCCGGCGACGAGGACGGGATGCCACCGCCGCTGGAGTCGCGCGAACGTGGCGGCCGCGAGGCGCAGGCCCTGTCGAACGCGCTACACGGGCTGGGCGAGCGCATCGCCTCGTTCGTACGCCGCGAGCGCGAGTTCACCCGCGATGCCAGCCACGAGTTGCGCACCCCGCTGACGGTGATCCGTGTCGCCAGCGACATGATTGCCGCCGATCCGTCGACGCCGCCGCACCAGCAGCGCCCGCTGCTGCGCATCCGTCGCGCCAGCCAGGACATGGAGGCCGTCATTGACGCCTTGCTGGTGCTCGCGCGCGAGCGTGGGGTGATGCCGCAAAGCGAAGTGTTCGAGGTCGCCGCGGTGGTCGAGGAAGAGGTCGAGAAGGTCCGCCCGATGTTCGACGCCAAGCACCTGGGCTTGCGGGTCGATCTGCAGGCCAGCCCGCGACTCGATGCGCCGCCGCGCGTGCTCGGCGTGATGCTCGGCCATCTGCTGCGCAATGCCTGGGCATTCACCGAGAAAGGCGAGGTGGTGGTAGTGGTGGCCGAGGATCGCATCGTCGTGCGCGATACCGGCATCGGCATGACGCACGAAGTGCTGCAGCGGGTCTACGAGCCGTTCTATCGTGCCGATCCGTTCGGCCAGGCCGGCAAGGGAATCGGTCTGTCCATCGTACGCAGGCTGGGCACCCGCTTCGGCTGGCCGGTGAGCCTGGACAGCACGCCCGGCGAGGGCACCACGGTGACGATCAGGCTGACGCGCCCGGCCGGCTGAGCCTGTGCCCACCGGGTCTGCACGCGGCATGATGATCGGTGCGCACACCGGTCAACTGCGGTCGGCCTGGTGCGTTACCCCCTCATATCGCCCATCGAAGATGCCTGCATGTCGAGCCGTGCCAAGCCCAAGACCGTTTCCCGTCGCCGTGGTCCGGCGCGCATCGTGCCCCTCGTGGTGGGGATCGCGGTCGTCGCCGCGGGGTTGTGGTGGTGGACCGGCCGCAGCAGCGAGGGCGCGGACGCGGCCTACCGCACCACGCTGGTCGAGCGCGGCGACATCCGCGTCGCGATCTCGGCGACCGGCACCCTCAGCGCGACTTCGACGGTGACCGTCGGCAGCCAGATCTCGGGGCAGATCACCGACGTGCTGGTCGATTTCAACGACAAGGTCGTCAAGGACCAGATCATCGCGCGCATCGATCCGAGCAGCTACCAGGCGCAGATCGAGCAGGGCAGTGCGCAAATCGCCTCGGCACGGGCGTCGCTGGCGCAGGCGCAGGCGACGCTGCAGAACGCCGAGCTCGACTATCGACGCAAGGCCGATCTGGGCACCCAGCGACTGGTCGCGCAGAGCGATATCGACCTGGCCAAGGCCGCGCTGGACCAGGCGCGCGCGCAGGTCGCCTCGATGCAGGCGCAGATCCGCCAGCAGACCGCGGCGACGCAGACCACGCGGGTCAATCTGGATCGCACGGTGATCCGCTCCCCGGTGGACGGGGTGGTGCTGCTGCGCTCGATCGAGCCCGGGCAGACGGTGGCCGCGAGCATGACCGCGCCCGAGCTGTTCCAGATCGCCGAGGACCTGGCGAAGATGCGTATCGAGCTGTCGGTCGATGAATCCGACATCGGCCAGGTGCGCACGGGCCAGGCCGTCAACTTCACCGCCGACGCTTTTCCCGATCGCCAGTTCCGTGGCGTGGTCGAGCAGGTCCGGCTGTCGGCGACCACGACCAACAACGTGGTCACGTACCCGGTGGTGGTGACCGTCGACAACAGCGATGGCACGCTGCTGCCCGGGCTGACGGTCAACGCCGAGATCGAGGTCAGCAACCGCCGCAACGTGCTCAAGGTCGCCAGCGCGGCGACGCGGTACAAGCCGGCCGATGCGGCGCAGATCGCAATGGCGGCGCCGTCGGGCGCGCCGGGCGGTGGTCTGGTGCCCGACCTGGAGGCCGCAGCCGCGGACCTGGAATTGAATGCATCGCAGCAGGCCGCGTTCGATGCGGCGCTGGCCGCCATGCGCGCGCGCCAGCAGGACCGCCCGCAGGCCGGGGGCCAGCGCGCGCCGGCGGGCGCGCGCGGCCCGGCAG
>NZ_JBDJMI010000022.1:0-64777 GCF_039673825.1 Luteimonas sp. TWI662
GGGGCGGCTGGGCGGCGCCCCCCGCGCCATAAAAACCGGGGTCAGTGTGCATTTTCGCGAGGCCAATTGGCACTCTGACCCCGGTTTTTGGTTTGGGGCGATCGCGATTTTCCAATCTCAGGGCGATCCCCTGCGGTCGTATCGCACCCCTGCCATCGGTTGGGTGCCATCGGTTGGCTTGCGCCGCCGACGCGCGGCGCCATCATGGATCTGCCCTCGACGTTTCCTGGAGACCCCCCATGTATGCATCGACGCTTCCCCAGGCCCCGCCCGCCATCGTCAGTCGCCAGTGGGCCGCCGGTACGCACATCGGCGCACTGGTGCTTGCCTTGCTGACGAGTTGGATGTCGGGCGTGGCCGGTATCGTCGTCGCCGGCACCGTCTACCTGGTCAAGCGCGACGATGATGCCTTCGTTGCCGGCCATGCGCTGGAAGCGCTGAACTTCAACTTGAGCATGTTCCTCTACGCCTGCGCGCTCGGCGTGACCGGGCTCATGCTGCTCGGCATGACGGTGCTGACGCTGGGCATCGGGGCGATCGTCACGCTGCCGCTCGGCCTGTTGCTGGTGCTGGGCGCGGTCGCGCTGGCAGTGCTCTGGCTGGTCTGCGGCATCGTGGCCGCGGTCAGGGCCTGGAACGGCGAGACCTACCGCTACCCGCTCACGCTGCGCCTGATCGGCTGACGCCGTAGCGCGCAGTCCGCTCGGCCTCCGTGCGGCATCGCGCGGGCTCGTGTGCATCAGCGTGGGGTGCGTCCGCTCGCGTCGGTCGGGTCCAGCACCGCAAGGGCGGCCGGTGTGGTCATGCGCAGCCGCAGAGCGTCGACGGGAAGATGCCGGCCCAGGCCGGCAGCGGATGTGGACTGCGTTTCCGGCCCGCCCGGCTCAGTGGTCGCGTTCGATGGCCTGACGGCCGAGCTCGGCCAGCGGCGCGGTGGTGTCGCCGAACGGTGCCAGTGCGTCGCGCATGCGCGAGGCGAGCTCGGACAGTCGCGCGCGTGAGGCGTCTGCACCGATCAGGGCCGGGAACGTGGCCTTGTCCTGTGCGATGTCCTTGCCGGCGGTCTTGCCCAGCGTCGCGCTGTCGCCTTCGATGTCGAGCAGGTCGTCGCGGATCTGGAACGCGAGGCCGAGTGCGGTCGCGAAATCGTCGAGCCGGGCCCGCGTCGTGGCGTCGACGTCGGCCGCCAGTGCCCCGAGCGCGACCGCCGCGCGCAGCAGCGCGCCGGTCTTGAGCGCATGCAGACGCTCCAGGCCCGCGATGTCGCGCGTACCGCCACCGCCGGTCGCGGCGAGGTCGATCGCCTGGCCGCCGCACATGCCCAGCGCGCCCGATGCCGAGGCCAGCCGCGCGACCATCGCCAGCCGCGTTTCGGCCGCAAGCGGCGCTTCGGCGAGCACCGAGAACGCCAAGGTCTGCAAGGCGTCGCCGGCGAGGATGGCGGTGGCTTCGTCGAAGGCGACGTGCACGGTCGGCTGGCCGCGACGCAGCGCGTCGTCGTCCATCGCCGGCAGGTCGTCGTGGACCAGCGAATAGGCGTGTACGAGTTCGACCGCGACCGCCGGCGCATCGGCCTGCGGGGGCGCGGCGCCGAAGGCCGCCGCGGTGGCGTGGACCAGCAGCGGCCGCATGCGCTTGCCGCCGAGCAGCACCGCATGGCGCATCGCGGCGTCCAGACGCGGCTCGCCGCCTGCGGCGGTGTCGAGCGCGCGTTGCAATGCGGCGTCGGTGCGGGCGCGCCAGTCACCGATGCGCGCGGCGATCGCGCCGGCGGCCTCAGGCATCGGGATCGTCGACCTGCTCGCCGCCGAACGGCTGGCTGCGCTCCGGGGCGGCCGGGTCGCTGAGCAGGCGCACGCGCTGCTCAGCGTCCTCGAGCGCCTGGCGACAGCGGCGGTACAGGCCGACGCCGCGCTCGTAGGCGCCGAGCGATTCCTCCAGGCTCAGTTCGCCGCCTTCCATGCGTTCGACCAGCGCTTCGAGCTGGCCCAGGGCGTTTTCGAAGTCGGCGACCGGGGACGGATCCTGGGCGGACGGGGTGGGCGTGGAAGCGGATTTGGCCATGCCTGGATTCTAAGCGATGACGCCTGGGCGAGGGCTGAGTGCGGCCCTCAAGGCGACGGCGTCTCAGCCGGTGTGTCGTGCACTGCCGCGTCGTGCGCCCAGCGCAAGCGGCGGCCGCCGTCGCGCAGCCAGGCCTCGAATGCGCCGTCCAGGACGAGGTCGCCGGCCGCGAGCACTCGACCGCTGGCATCGATGAGCAGCGGCAATCGTTCGCGAAGCCAGGGCGGCACCGCGCGATCCTGCAGCACGTGCTTGAGCGCGTGCGAATGGGTCCGGCCGGGCAGGGCGATCCGCTCGCCGCCGCGCCGGGCCCGGACCTGCCAGTCCAAGGGGGCGTCCGGCGGTGGCCCGTGCAGGTGCAACCGGTCGCCGCCGGGCAGCACGAGCGGCGCAGTGCCGGCCCAGTCGACGGCAAACTCGCGCGGCAGCGGCGTGCGTTGCGGCCCTGCGTGCAGCAGGTCGCGCCAGCGCTGCAGCCGGCAGTGCGCCCAGTCGAACTGGGGGCTGCGATCCCCCGCAGGCATCTGCAGCGTGGCCTCGCACCAGGCGCTGCCCTGGCGCGGCAGCGGCGGCAGGCCCAGCGCGGCGATCCAGCGCCGCAGCACCCGCGCACGGCGCGCGGTCGGCAGCGTGCGCAGCCGTGCCACGTCCAGCATCGCCGGGTCGGATGTGCGCACCTTGGCCAGGGCCGCGGTGTCTTCGTCGTCGAGCAGGGCGATCGTCGTGCGCTGCAGCGTCGCGACATCGGTCAGCACGGCGTCGGCCTGCGGCCAGCGTGTGCGCAGCAGCGGCAGCACACGATTGCGCAGGAAGTTGCGGTCGGCGTCGTCTGCGGCGTTGCTCGGATCCTCGATCCAATGCAGGCCGTGGCGCATGGCATAGGCCAGCAGTTGCGCGCGCGCTACTGCCAACAACGGCCGCCACAGCCAGCCGGCGCCGAAGGGCCGCAGTGGCCGCATCGCGGCCAGCCCGTCGGGACCGGCCCCGCGCAACGCGCGCAGCAGCACGGTCTCGGCCTGGTCGTCGCGGTGGTGGGCCAGGACCGCGACCGCTCCGGGTGGCAACCGCGCCTGCAGCGCGGCATGGCGGGCCTCGCGCGCCGCGGCCTCCGGGCCGCGGTCGCCGTCGCGCACGACGGTCACGCGCAGCACCTCGCAGCGCACGCCCAGCGCGGCGCAGACGGCCTCGCAATGCGCGGCCCAGGCGTCGGCCTGCGGCTGCAGGCCGTGGTGGACGTGCAGCGCGACCAGGCCGCGTACGCGCGCGCGCGCATCGTGTGCGAGCAGGTGCAGCAGGGCGGTCGAGTCGAGGCCGCCGCTGAACGCCACGTGCAGCGGTCCGTCGCCGGGCGGCGCGGGCAGCGTCGGGTCTGGGAACGGCGCGGACATCCGCGCATGGTGCCATGCGATCGGAATGCAGCGATCCGGCCGCGTGGTCGCGGACGCGGGGGCACAGGGCCTACAGTCGGCGACCCGCCTGCAGGAACCTGCAATGTCCGATCTGTTCTCTGCGCTGGCGCAACGCGCGCTGACGCTGCGCAACCGCATCGCCGTCTCGCCGATGTGCCAGTACAGCGCCGTCGACGGGATGCCCGACCACTGGCATCTGGTGCACCTGGGCAGCCGCGCGGTCGGCGGCGCCGGCCTGGTGATCGCCGAGGCCACGGCGGTACTGCCCCAAGGTCGCATCTCGCCCGACGACGTCGGCCTGTGGAACGATGCCCAGACGCAGGCCTGGGCGCCGATCGCGGCGTTCGTGCGTGCGCAGGGCGCGGTGCCTGGAATCCAGCTGGCGCACGCCGGGCGCAAGGCGAGCACCTACGCCCCGTGGCGGGGCCATGGCGCGGTCGCGCAGGCCAACGGCGGCTGGCAGGTCGTCGCGCCGTCGGCGTCGGCCTACAGCGAGCGTTACCCCGCGCCGGTCGCGCTCGATGCCGACGGCATCGCCGGCGTCGTCGCGGCATTCCGCGCGGCCGCGCAGCGCGCGCTCGCCGCCGGCTTCGAGCTGGTCGAACTCCACGCCGCCCACGGCTATCTGTTGCACCAGTTCCTCTCGCCGTTGTCGAACACCCGCGACGATGCCTGGGGCGGCGGCTTCGAAGGCCGGACGCGTCTGGTGCTGGCGGTCGTCGATGCGGTGCGTGAGGTCTGGCCCGAGCGGCTGCCGCTGTGGCTCCGGCTCTCGGCGACCGACTGGGTCGAGGGCGGCTGGGACGTCGAGCAGAGCGTCGCATTGGCGCGGCTGCTGGCGCCGCGCGGGGTCGACCTGCTCGACGTGTCGTCGGGCGGGCTGTCGCCGGCGCAGCAGATCGATGCGGTGCCCGGCTACCAGGTGCCGTTCGCCCGGCGCATCCGCGCCGAGGCCGGCATCGCGACCGGCGCGGTCGGGCTGATCACGACGCCCGAGCAGGCCGAGCGCATCGTCGCCGACGGCGACGCGGACGTGGTGCTGCTGGCGCGCGAGCTGCTGCGCGATCCCTACTTCCCCAGGCGCGCGGCGCAGGCGCTGGGCGCGTCGCTCGAGCCGCCGGCGCAGTACCAGCGCGCTTGGTAACAGCGCGCGTCGCCCGAAAAGCGCGGTACGGGACGGGCAGACGCCCGTCCCGATGCGATCACGCTGCCTCGTAGGCGCCGTAGCTGCGCAGACGCTCGTAGCGGCGCTGCAGCAGGGTCTCGACCGGCAGTTGCTCGAGCTGGTCGAGTTCGTTCATCAGCACCGCCTTGAGCCGCGTCGCGGTCTGCCGCGGATTGCGGTGGGCGCCACCGATCGGCTCGCGCACGACCTTGTCGATCAGCCCCAGCTGCTTGAGCCGCTTGGCGGTCAGGCCGAGCTGCTCGGCGGCATCGCGCGCCTTGGCCGCGTCCTTCCACAGGATGGACGCGCAGCCTTCGGGCGAGATCACCGAATAGGTGCTGTACTCGAGCATCACCGTACGGTCGCCCACGCCGATCGCCAGCGCGCCGCCCGAGCCGCCTTCGCCGATGACGGTGCAGATGATCGGGACGCGCAGCTCGGCCATCTCCATCAGATTGCGCGCGATCGCTTCCGACTGGCCGCGCTCCTCGGCGCCGATGCCCGGGTAGGCACCGGGCGTGTCGATGAAGGTCAGCAGCGGCAGCTTGAATCGCTCGGCCATCTTCATCAGCCGCAGCGCCTTGCGGTAGCCCTCCGGGCGCGGCATGCCGAAGTTGCGCCGCACCTTGGTCTTGGTGTCGCGGCCCTTCTGGTGGCCGATGATCATGACGCTGCGCCCATCGATGCGGCCCAGGCCGCCGACGATCGCGGCATCGTCGCCGTAGGCGCGGTCGCCGGCCAGTTCCTCGAACTCGTCGCAGAACGTGCGGATGTAGTCGTTGGTGTAGGGCCGCTGCGGGTGGCGCGCCAACTGCGAGACCTGCCATGGGGTCAGGTCGCGGAAGATGTGCGCGGTGCGCTTGCGCAGCTTGTCGCGCAACGTGGCCAGTTCGGCGTCGATGTTGACGGCCGGGCCATCGCTGGCCTGGCGCAGTTCCTGGATCTTGGCTTCCAGGTCGGCGATGGGCTGCTCGAAATCGAGGTAGTTCGGGTTCATGACGCGCCGTCGGGTGACTTTGGGGAAAGTGTAGCCGACCGGCCCTGGGCGCCCCGTACGGCGGGGTGCGTTGGAACGGCCGGAAGGGCGACCGGGCGGCCGGGCCTCACCGGGGCAGGACCAGCGCGCCGGCGCCCATCAGCCGTCCGTAGAGGTCGATGAAATCGTTGTAGGCCTGGTTGTCCTGGGGGCTCTGATCGACGTGCAGCATCGCGGTTGCGCCGGTGACGGCCATCAGGGCCTCGTGCGAGCGCTTGCGCACCGCCTCGCAATCGGCCGCATCGTTGACCTGCAGGCGCTGCGCGTAGGCCTGGCGCAGCGGCGCCGCATGGGGCTCGAACGCCTGCGGCAGCGGCGGCAGCTCGGCCGGTGCGGTCTCCAGCGCCCGCGCCGGCTGCGTGTAGCCGCCTGGGTGCAGCCGCGCAAACTCGCCCTGGCGGTCGCTGGCGTCCTCGATGTAGTCGATGAATGCCTGGGGCGTGAACAGCTTGGTGCTGATCTTGCCGCCATTCTCCGGAATCCGCGCCACGGTCTGCTGCTTGGGGAACGCCTCGCGCACGCCGAAGTCCCAGGACCGGTCGATGAACAGGCCGGTGTACTGCTCGAAGGGCCCTTCGTAGACGGCGTCGCCGAGCTCAACGGTGGCGATCGCCGCGCCGAAGTTGCGCAGCTTGGACGCGTCGGCGACGTAGATCTCGCGGGCCAGCACGTAGTCCGACAGCGTCGGGTTGATCAACGTGCCGCGTTCGGCGCCGCAGACCGAGATCCGGACCTCGCCGGTACGCTCGGCGCGCAGTGTGTGCGGGCCGGCGTCGAGTTCCAGCGCCGCGCTCGCGCCGGGCGCCACCTCGTGGGTCTTGCCGTCGATGGTGACCTGGACTGGCGCGTCGGTGGGGTTGTCGATCTCGAACGAGGGCGTGGACGGGCTGCAGGCGGCGAGCAGCAACACAGCGCTCGCCGTGGCGAAGGATCGGATCATCGTGTCTCTCTTGGACGGGGGGGAGTGGGGCCTTCAGCCGGCCCGGTTCAGTGCGCCCATGGCTTGCTCATGTCGAGCCGAGCGACCCGCACGCCCGGCTGCGCGCGCAGCGTGCCGGGCAGTTCGGCATCGGCGCGAACGCCGTGGCTGCCGTTGACCTCGAGCGTGCCGGCCGCGCCGGCGGGCAGCAGCAGGTCGAGGCGCAGCGCGGTCTTGCCGGGCCGGTGCTGCGCCAGGAGCTGTTCGATCCGCGCCATCGTGCCGGGCACGCGCAGGTCCAGGCGCAGCGACAGCCGACGCGCGTGTTCGGGGCAGACCGCGTGGAAATCCCAGCAGCGCTTGACCCGCAACGCGAAGCCGCCGCTGAACTCGTCCTCGCGCAGGCCGCCCTCGACGATCAGGATGCGGTCGCGGGTCAGCAGATGCGCGTACTCGGCACTGGTCTCGGAGAAGAAGCCGCACTCGAGCCGGCCGCGGCCGTCCTCGAGCAGCACGAAGGCCTGCGCGTCGCCGCGCTTGCGCATCGACGACACCTGGCCGGCGACGATGACCTGGGTCTCAGGTCGCCAGCTGTTGCCGGCGGCCTTGGCATCGCGCGCGGCCCACAGGCTGTCGAGCTGGCCGAGGTCGGTGCCCACCAGCGCCTGCAACTCCTCACGGTAGGGGTCGAGCGGATGTCCGCTGAGGTAATGGCCGAGTGTCTCGCGTTCGCCGTCGAGCTTCTGCCGCAGCGGCCATTCGTCGCATTCGGGCAGATCGATGTGCAGCACGTCGTCGCCGCCCATGGCGCTGCCGAACATGTCGACGATGCCGGCGCTGCGGTTGCGCGCGAGCTGGTCGGTGGCCTTGATCGCCTCGGGCAATTGCAGCATCAGCGAGGCGCGGTTGCGGCCCAGCGCGTCGAGCGCACCGGCGTTGATCAGGGCTTCGAGCGTGCGCTTGTTCAGGCGCTGCGAATCGACCCGGCGGCAGAAGTCGAGCAGGTCGGTGTAGACCCCGCCGCGCGCGCGCGCTTCGACCACGTTCTCGCAGGCGCCGCGGCCCACGCCCTTCACCGCGCCCAGGCCGTAGCGGATCGTCGTGGGGTCGATCGCCTCGAACATGTACGCCGAGGCGTTGACGTCGGGCGGCAGCACCTCCAGGCCCATCGCCCGCGCCTCGGTCAGAAAGCCGGTAACCTTGTCGGTGTTGTCCATGTCCGAGGACAGCACGGCGGCCATGAACTCGGCCGGGTAATGCACCTTGAGCCACGCGGTCTGGTAGGCGACCAGCGCGTAGGCGGCCGAGTGCGACTTGTTGAAGCCGTACTCGGCGAACTTCTCCATCAGGTCGAAGATCGACGTGGCGACCTTGGGATCGACACCGTTCGCGGCCGCGCCGGCCTCGAACTTGGCGCGTTCCTTGGCCATCTCCTCGGCCTTCTTCTTGCCCATCGCGCGGCGCAGCAGGTCCGCGCCGCCGAGCGAATAGCCGGCCAGGACCTGGGCGATCTGCATCACCTGTTCCTGATAGACGATGACGCCGTAGGTGGGCGAGAGCACCGGCTCGAGCGAGGGGTGCGGATAGGTCACGTCCGTGCGGCCGTGCTTGCGGTCGACCCATTCTTTGTCCATCCCCGAACCCAGCGGGCCGGGACGGAACAACGCGGCGAGCGCGATGATGTCCTCGAAGGTGTCGGGCTGCGCACGCTTGAGCAACTCGCGCATGCCGCGCGATTCGAACTGGAACACTGCGACCGTGTCGCCGCGTGCGAACAGGTCGTAGGACGCCACATCGTCGAGCGGCAGCGCGGCGATGTCGAGCGGCGCCTCGCCGGCCGCCGCGCGCCGCCGGTTGATGGCCTTGACCGCCCAGTCGATGATGGTGAGCGTGCGCAGGCCCAGGAAGTCGAACTTCACCAGGCCCACCGATTCCACGTCGTCCTTGTCGAACTGGGTGACCGGGTTGCGGCCGCGGCCGCCCTCGTCGTGTTCGGCGAACAGCGGGCAGAAATCCGACAGCGGCGAGGGCGCGATGACCACGCCGCCGGCGTGCTTGCCGGCGTTGCGGGTCAGGTCCTCGAGTTGCAGCGCCAGGTCCAGCAGGTCGCGGACGTCGTCCTCGTCGTTGTAGCGCGCGATCAACTCGTCCGAGCGCCAGGCATCGTCGCTGCGCGATTTGTCGGTGCGCCCCAGCGCATCCTCCAGGCCGATGCCCAGCGTCATCGGCACCAGCTTGGAGATGCCGTCGACCATGCCGTAGGGGAAGCCCAGCACGCGGCCGGTGTCGCGTACGACCGCCTTGGCCGCCATCGTGCCGTAGGTGATGATCTGGCTGACGCGGTCGCGGCCGTACTTGGCGGCGACGTAATCGATGACCTCGTCGCGCCGGTCCATGCAGAAGTCGATGTCGAAGTCGGGCATCGACACGCGTTCGGGATTGAGGAACCGCTCGAACAGCAGGTCGTAGGGCAGCGGGTCGAGATCGGTGATCTTCAGCGCCCAGGCCACCAGCGAGCCGGCGCCCGAACCGCGGCCCGGACCGACCGGGATGTCGTGCTCCTTGGCCCACTTGATGAAGTCCGAGACGATCAGGAAGTAGCCCGGGAAGCCCATCTTGCAGATGACGTCGAGCTCGATGTCCAGCCGCTCGAAATAGCTTTCCCGGGTGTGTCCGGGCGCCAGCGGGTACTTCGCCAGCCGCTCCTCCAGGCCCTCGCGCGATTGCACCCGGATCCAGCTGTCGAGGGTTTCCTCGGCGGGCACCGGGTAGGCGGGCAGGTAGTAGGTGCCCAGGCGCAACTCGAGATTGCAGCGCTGCGCCAGCGCCAGCGTGTTGTCGATCGCGTCGGGCGCGTCGGCGAACAGCGCGGCCATCTCGTCGGCCGACTTGAAGTACTGCTCGCGGGTGTAGAGGTGAGGCCGGCGTGGATCGTCGAGCACCCGGCCGGTGGCGATGCACACGCGCGCTTCGTGCGCGTCGAAGCCCTCGGCATCGAGGAAGCGCACGTCGTTGCCGGCCACCACCGGCAGCGACAGGTCGGACGAGACCTGCATCGCGAGCGCGTTGTGGACCGTTTCCTCATCGACGCCGCAGCGGGTGAGCTGCAGGAACAAGCGCTCGTCGAACACCTCGCGCCACTGCGTGTACCACTGCCGTGCCAGGTCCTGGCGGCCACCGGCGAGCAACCGCGCGGCCGGCCCGTGGCGCCCAGCGATCGCGAACAGGCCGGCATTGCATTCGCGCAGCCAATCGGGCCGCACCACCACGCCGTCGGTCCGGTGGCCCTCCATCCAGGCGCGCGTCAGCAGACGCGACAGCGACAGGTAGCCGTCGTGGTCGCGGCACAGCAGCGTCAGCGTCGAGGCCGGCTCGTCGCCTTCGGCCAGCGAGATATCTGCGCCCATGACCGGCTTGATGCCCGCGCCTTCGGCCGCGCGGTAGAACTTCACCAGCGCGAACAGGTTGTTGCGGTCGGTCAGCGCGACCGAAGGCTGGCCGAGTTCGGCGCAGCGTTTGACCAGCGCCTTGATCCGGATCGTCGAATCGGCGAGCGAGTATTCGCTGTGGACGTGAAGGTGGACGAAGCGCGCGGGCATTGCGGGGGCGAGGCGGCCGGAGCGTCAGGGTAGGGCCGTGGCGGGGGGCGGACAAGGCTTGACAGCCGGGCGACCGCCGCGCGGCGCGGCCGGGCAGCCGCCGCAGGGCAGTCGGCGTTCAGGCCAGGGCGGGCGCGTCGAACAGATCCGCCAGCGCGGGCGGCGGCGCGGGTGCGAGCAGCCGGGAGACGGGGGCGAAGCTGCGCCGATGGTGAATGCACGGGCCGTGACGCTCGAGCGCGGCGAAGTGCGACGGGGCGCTGTAGCCCTTGTGGCGGTCGAAGCCGTAGACGGGAAACTGCGCGTGCAACGCGACCATCGCGCGGTCGCGGGCGACCTTGGCGAGGATCGAGGCGGCCATGATCGCTTCTTCGATGGCGTCGCCGCCGACGATCGCGCGCGCCGGACACGGCAGGCCGGGCGGCAGCCGGTTGCCGTCGACGAGCACCCGCTCGGCGGCCGGGGCCAGCGCCTGCACCGCGCGGGTCATGCCGACGTGCGTGGCGTGGTAGATGTTGATGCGGTCGATTTCCTCGACGCCGACGAACTCGATCCGCCAGGCCAGCGCGCGCTCGACGATCTGCGGATACAGCACCTCGCGGCGCTTTTCGGTCAGCTTCTTGGAGTCGTCGAGGCCGGCGATCGGCCGCTTGGGGTGCAGCACGACGGCCGCGACCACGACCGGGCCGGCCAAGGGGCCGCGCCCGGCTTCATCGACGCCGGCCACACGCAGGCGCCGGGTCATGCCGGCGTCCCGTGATGGGAACCGGCCGGCAGCGCTGGCGGCGCCAGCTGCGCAACGGCGTCGGCGGCGCTCGCCGAAGCGCCCTGTCGCAACTGCAGATGCAGGTCGCGGTAGATGGGCTGCAGCGCGGCGCTGGCGGCGGGGTCTTCGAACCAGTGCAGCACCGCCTCGGCCAGCCGTTCGGGCGTGCAGTCCTCCTGGATCAGCTCGGGCACGATCGCGCGGCCGGCGAGCATGTTGGGCAGAGAATAGCGATCGACTTTCATCAGCTTCAGCAGCCGGACGAGGAACGCCGTGCTCGGGGCGATGCGGTAGCCCACGACCATCGGCCGCTTGGCCAGCAGTGCTTCGAGGGTCGCGGTGCCCGAGGCCAGCAGCACCACGTCGGAGGCGACCATCGCGGCGCGCGCCTGGCCATCGAGGACGCGTACGTCGAGCGCGGCGAACCGCGGATGCGCCAGCAGGGCGTCGATCGCCGTACGGCAACCGGCATTGGCCGCCGGCACGACGATGCGCAGGCCCGGCAGACGGGTGGCGACGCGGGCGGCAGCATCGAGGAAGGTGTCGCCCAGGCGCCCGATCTCACCCAGCCGGGAGCCGGGCAGCACCGCCAGCACCGGCGCGTCGCCGTCGAGCGCAAGCGCCCGGCGCGCGGCATCGCGATCGGGCTCGAGCGCGAGCATCTCGGCCAGCGGATGGCCGACGAAGCGCGCATCGACGCCGTGTGCGGCGTAGATCGGCGGCTCGGTCGGGAACAGGCACAGCACCCGGTCTGCGCTGCGTCCGATCTTCGCCGCGCGGCCCTGGCGCCAAGCCCAGATCGACGGACTGACGTAGTGCACCGTGCGGATGCCGTGCTGCTTGAGCGTGCGCTCCAGCCCGAGATTGAAGTCCGGTGCGTCGATGCCGACGAACACGTCCGGCCGCCAGGCCAGCAGGCGGGCGCGCAACGCGCTGCGCAACCGCAGCAAGCGCGGCAGGTGCCGCAGCACCTCGCTCAAGCCCATGACCGCCAGCTCCGAGGCGTCGTACCAGGTCGTCATCCCGGCCGCGCGCATCGCATCGCCGCCGACGCCGACGCACTCGATATCGGGGTGGCTCGCCCGCAAGCGTTCGATCAGCCCCGCACCGAGCAGGTCGCCGGAGGCTTCGCCGGCGACCAGCGCGACGCGAAGCGGGGGCTTGGCGGCGCGTTGGACGTTCTGGATGCTGGGTTCGGGATTCGACACGACAGATCGACGGCGCAGGGATCGGGGCATTGTGCCCGCTCGACGCCCGAATCCCGAATTCCCGATCCGGGCGTCAGCGCAGCAGCGGCCGCTCGCTGGCGTCGATGAACGCGAGCATCGCGCGGACATCGGCGCTGTCCTGGGCCAGTTCCGCCAGTCGAGCGCGGGCAGCCTCGAGCGGTTCGCCCGAGACGTACAGCGCGCGATAGGCGCGCTTGATCGCGGCGGTGCGGTCGGCGTCGAAGCCGCGGCGCTTGAGACCCTCGGCGTTGATGCCGCGCGGGCGGCCGTAGCCGTCTTGGGCGACCATCACGAACGGCGGCACGTCGCCGTTGACGAACGCGCCCATACCGATGAACGCGTGCGCGCCGATCCGACAGAACTGGTGGATGCCGACGAAGCCGCTGAGGATCACGTGATCGCCGACCTCGACGTGGCCGGCCAGTGTGGCGTTGTTGGAGAACACGCAATGGTTGCCGACGATGCAGTCGTGGGCGACGTGGGTATAGGCCAGCAGCCAGTTGTCGTCGCCGATGCGGGTCGCGCCGCCGCCGTCGCCGGTACCGCGGTTGATCGTGACGAACTCGCGGATCGTGTTGCGATCGCCGATGGTCAGTTCGACCCGCTCGCCGCGGAACTTCTTGTCCTGCGGTTCGCCGCCGATCGCGGCGTGGCCGTGGACGCGGTTGTCGCGTCCGATCGTAGTCGGGCCGTGGATGCTGCAATGGGGCCCGATCACGGTCCCATCGCCGATCTCGACCTCGGGGCCGATGATCGTGAAGGCGCCGATGCGCACGCCGGCGCCGAGCCTGGCGCCGGGATCGACGACGGCCGTGGCGTGGATCGCGGCCTCGGTCATCGTCAGTCCTTCACTTCCGCGCACAGGATGTCCGCGCATGCGGCCTGGTGGCCGTCCACGCGGGCGATGCCGCTGTAGAGCGTCATGTTGCGGATCTCGCGCTTGATGCTCACCTCCAGCTCCAGCCGGTCGCCAGGTACGACCATGCGCGAGAACTTCGCCGCATCGACCTTGACCAGGTACGACAGCGCGCCCTCGCAGGTGCGGCCGCGACTGAGGTGGCTCAGGATGCCGCCGGCCTGCGCCAGCGCCTCGATCACCAGCACCCCCGGCATCACCGGATGGTCGGGGAAATGGCCCTGGAAGAAGTGCTCGTTGGCCGAGACGTTCTTGTAGCAGAGCACGCGCTTGCCCGACTCGAACTCGACGACGCGGTCGACGAGCAGGAACGGGTAGCGGTGCGGCAGCAGCTTGCGGATGCCGCCGATGTCGATCGGCAGCGTCAGGTCCAACGTCATTCATCCCCCTTTGCGCGCGCGCCGATGCGGCGGGCGAGCGAATCGAGCTGGCGGATCCGCACGGCATTCTTGCGCCATTCCCGGGTGGGCTGGGCAGGAATGCCGGACGAGTACTCGCCCGGCTCGGTGATCGAAGCCGACACCATCGTCATCGCGTGGACGACGACCTTGTCGCAGATTTCAAGATGGCCGGCCACGCCGACCTTGCCGGCCAGCATGCAGTAGCGGCCGATACGGGTGCTGCCGGCGATGCCGACACAGCCGGCGATCGCGGTATGTGCACCAATGTGGACGTTGTGCGCGACCTGGATCAGGTTGTCCAAGCGCACATCCTCCTCGATCACCGTGTCCTCGAGGGCGCCGCAGTCGATCGTGGTGTTGGCGCCGATGTCGCTGTCGTCGCCGACCACCACGCCGCCGAGCTGAGGCACATTGAGCCAGCGGCCGCCCTCCATCGCCAGGCCGAAGCCGTCGGCGCCGAGCACGGCGCCGGGATGGACGGTCACACGCTGGCCCAGTCGGACGCGCTTGACCAGCGACACTCGTGCGACGAGCCGCGCGCCTTCACCCACCACGCAGTCCTCGCCGATCGTGCAGCCCGGGCCGATGGTCGCGCCGGCAGCGATCACGCTGCGCGCGCCGATCGTGGTCATCGGGCCGACCGACGCTGTGGGATCGACCGACGCGGTCGCATGGACCACGGCGGAGGGATGGACGCCTGCAGGCGCATCGGCGCGCGGCGCGAACAGCGCGGCGATCTTCGCGTAAGCGACGTAGGGATCGCGCGCGATCAGCGCCGTGCCCGCAAATTCCGCCGCATCGGCCTCGCGCAACACGACGATGCCGGCCGCGGTGTGCGCGAGCTGCGGCCGGTAGCGGGGGTTGGACAGGAACGCGAGCCGGTCGGGACCGGCCGCCGACAGTGTGGCGACGCCGACGACGGCGACGCCGGGATCGCCGTGGACGGTCAGCGCGAAGCGGTCGGCGAGCGCGCGGGCGGTGAGGGGCGCATGGGCAGTCATCGGTCCAGGCGGCTCAGAACGCGCCGCCGAACGTGAACTGCAGGCGCTCGAGCTCGTCGCCGCCACGGATCAGCTCGCCCGAGCCGCCGCGGACTTCCTTCTGGCTGCGCAATGGGTAGGCGTAGCTGATCGAAATCGGGCCGACCGGCGCACGCCACATCAGCGCCACGCCCGCCGAGGCGCGCAGTTCCTTGGCATCCCAGGAATCGATGTTGCGGAACACATTGCCGAAGTCGACGAACGCCGAGATGCGCGCGGCCGGGGACTTGATCAGCTGCGGAAAGAACATCTCGAATGAACCGACGGTCTTGACCGCGCCGCCGATCGGCTGCCGGTAGCTGCTGGCGAACGCGGTCTCGCGCGGGCCCAGGGTGTTGTCGCGGAAGCCGCGCACCGAGCGTGCACCACCGGCGTAGAAGTTCTCGAAGAACGGCAGGCCGGAGGCGGTCACCGTGCGCACGTAATCGGGCGAGGTCGGCTCGCACGGCGAGCTCGGCGTCGGATTGGGATTGGCCTCGGTCGATGCGACGTAGCAGGTGTTGCGCACGATGTCGTCGCCGTAGCTGTCGCCGTAGCCGATCTCGGCACGAGTGTTGAGCACCAGATAGCGGCTGAGCGGCCAGTACTTGGAGATCTCGTAGTTGAGCTTGAAGTACTCGGCGGTCGAGCCGGGCAGGGTGGCCTCCAGCGAGACGCGCTGCATCATGCCGCGGGTGGGCTGCAGATAGTCGTTGCGGGTATCGCGGGCCCAGGCCAGTTCGCTGCGCCAGGCGTGGAAGGTGCGCGAGCCGAACGCCTCGATGTAGTCGACGATCGAGTCGGGCGAGGAGCCGCGCCAGGCGAAGATCTGGTTGCGGTCGACGCCGAACAGCAGCGAGATCGAGTCGTTCTCGGTCAGCGGGATGCCCAGGATGGCCTGGCCGGCGGCGCTGGTCGACGAGTACTGCGCGGTGTTGAACTTGGAGTTGTCGAACTCGCGCCACCACAGGTTGTAGCCCAGCGACATGCCGCCGTCGGTGAAGTACGGATTCATGAACGAGAACGAGTAGCGCTGCAAGTAAGTATTGCGCTGCGCCTCGACCGACACCCTGTTGCCGCTGCCCAGGAAGTTGTTCTGCGACAGCTGGACCGATGTGGTCACGCCGGCCAGCTGGGAGTAGCCCAGGCCGAACACGAAGCTGCCCGACGTGGTCTCGGTCATGCTGAACACCACATCGACCTGGTCGTTGCTGCCCGGCACCGGCTGGGTCTCGACATTGACGCTGCCCGATTCGAAGTAGCCCAGGCGCTGGAGTCGGACCTTGGAGCGGTCGATCGCGGCCTGCGAGTACCAGCTACCCTCGAACTGGCGCATCTCGCGGCGGATGACCTCGTCGGAGGTGCGGCTGTTGCCCTTGAACTGGATGCGCCGCACCTGGACGCGCGGGCCGGGCACGACCTGCAGGTTGATCGCCACGGTGCGGTTCTCGCGATCGACTTCTGGGATCGGATTGACCTGCGCGAACGCGTAGCCGATGTTGCCGAGCGTGGCGGTGATCGCATCGGAGCTCAGCTCGAGCAGCGCGCGCGAGAACACCTGGTCCTTCTTGACGAAGACGCGGCTCTCGATCTCCTCCTTGGGCAGCACCGTGTTGCCGGTGATCTGCACGTCCGACACCTTGTAGATCTCGCCTTCGGTGATGCCGGCGGTGATGAACATGTCGGCCTTGTCGGGGCTGATCGCGACCTGGATGCTGTCTTCGCTGAAGTCGATGTAGCCGCGGTCGAGGTAGAAGTTGTGCAGCTTCTCGCGGTCGCCCTCGAGCTTTTCGCGCGAGTACTGGTCGTCGCGGCGGTACCAGCTGAGCCAGTTGGATTCGCCCGACTCCCAGTTGTCGGTCAGCGTATCGAGGTCGTAGACCTCGTTGCCGATGATGTTGATGTGGCGGATCTTGGCTGCCTTGCCTTCCTCGATGTTGATCGCGATGTCGACCCGGTTGCGGTCCAGTCGCGAAACGGTCGGGGTGATCTTGACGTTGTACTTGCCGCGGTTGTTGTACTGGCGGACCAGTTCCTGGGTCACGCGGTCGAGATCGAGGCGGTCGAAGGTCTCGCCTTCCGACAGACCGATGTCGTTGAGGCCCTTGGTCAGGTCCTCGGTCTTGATGTCCTTGTTGCCGGTCAGTGTCAGCCGATTGATCGCCGGCCGTTCGGTGACCGTGAACACCAGGATGTCGCCCTGGCGCGCGACCTGGATGTCCTCGAAGAACCCGGTGCGATAGAGCGCGCGGACCGCCTCGGAGATGCGGGTCTGGTTGACCGCGTCGCCGCGCTCGATCGGCAGGTAGGTGAACACCGTGCCGGCACCGATGCGCTGCAGGCCGTCGACGCGGATGTCGCTGACGGTGAAGCTGCTGGCAGCCGGCGGCGCGAGCGGTGGCAGCGCCGCGGCGGGCGCGGCAGGTGCGTTGGCCGTCGTCTGGGCCCAGGCCGGAGCGGCGATCACCGCGGCGAGGGCGAGGGCGAGCAGGCGGCGGTCGGGGATACGCGTCATTCTTCGGGTCCGGGTAGGGGAGGGAGTCCGGCGCAGGGCGACGGAAACCGGGTCGGGGCGGTTGTCTAGCGCACCAGTTGCAGGATGTCGTTGTAGAACGCCAGGCCCATCAGGCTGGCCAGCAGGGCCAGGCCGACGTACTGCCCGGCCACCATCGTGCGCTCGCTCACGGGGCTGCCTTTGACCAACTCGATAAGGTAATACAACAGGTGGCCCCCATCCAGCAGGGGGATCGGGAGCAGGTTCAGGATCGCAAGACTGAGCGACAGCAGGGCGAGGATCGTCAGATACCAGGCCGCGCCTTGCTGGGCGTAGGTATTGGCCGCCCGGGCAATGGTGATCGGCCCGGCGACGGTGTTCTCCAGGGCCACCCGGCCGGAGAACGCCCGCCCGATCATGCCGACCAACTGGCCGGTCAGATGGCCGACTTCGCGCACCGCGACCGGCGCGGCGGCGACCACGCCGTAGCGCTGCATCGCATCCTTCGGGGGCATGGGCAGGTTGCGCGGGGGCGCGATGCCCAGCGCCCAGTACTGGCCGCGGCCGTCGGGCAGGTTCATGCGTCCGGGGGTGATCTCCAGCGCCAGGCGCTCGCCGTCGCGGGCGACCTCGACCATCGCCGCACCGCCGCGCTCCCCCAACCGCTGGACCAGCGGGCCGATGTCCTCGAATGCGCGCACCGGGCTGCCGTCGACCGCAGTCACACGGTCGCCTTCGGCGAGGATGCCCCAGGCCGCGCTGTCGGGCTCGACCCGTCCCACCAGCGGCGGCACCAGCAGGTGCCGCGGCAGCAGGCCGATGGCCTGGATGAAGCGCCGCTGGTCGAAGCCGTCGGGCAATTGCGACAGGCGCAGGTCGCGCACGACCTGGCGGTCGCCGGCATCGGTGACGTGCAGTGCGATGTCGCGATGGTCGAGTGCGGCCGGCAGCAGTGCCTGGTGGACCTCCGACCAAGTCGGGGTGGCCCGATTGCCGACCTGGTCGACCCGATCGCCGGGCTGCAGGCCCGACGCCTGGGCGATGCCCGTGCTCTGGCCCACCACCGGCGCGTAGTCGGGCCGTCCGATCACGAACATCGCCCACAGCAGCGCCACGCACAGCAGCAGGTTGGCCAGCGGGCCGGCGGCGACGATCGCGATGCGCTTCCACACCGAGGCCCGGTTGAAGGCCTGGGCGGCCTGTTCGGCGGGCACCGCGCCTTCGCGCTCGTCGAGCATCTTGACGTAGCCGCCCAGCGGCAGCATCGCGATCTGGTAGACGGTGCCGTCGCGTCCGCGGCGCGACCACAACGGACGCCCGAAGCCGATCGAAAAGCGCAGCACCTTGACCCCGCAGCGACGCGCGACCCAGTAGTGCCCGAACTCGTGAAAGGTCACGAGCACGCCCAGGCTGACGATCAGCCACCACACCGAGCCGAGGAATTCAGACATCGCGCACGCTCAATGGACCACGCCGGAATCGATCGCCTGCCCAGCGGCGCGCCGGGCTTGCGCATCGGCATCGCGCAACACATCCAGCGAATCGGCGGGCAGGGTGGGCAGCGCGGCGAGCACATGCTCGACCAGCGCCGGAATGGCTAGAAAACGAATCCGTCCCTGAAGAAAAGCTGAAACCGCCACTTCGTTGGCCGCGTTCAGCAACGCTGGCGCGGTGCCGCCGGCGATCAACGCCGCGCGCGCCAGGGCCAGGCAGGGGAAGGTGTCGGTGTCGGGCGCCTCGAAGTCGAGCCGGCCATGCTGCAGCAGGTCCAGGCCTGAGACGCCCGAGGCGATGCGCTCGGGGCTGCCCAGGCCGACCGCGAGCGCGGTGCGCATGTCCGGCAATCCGAGCTGGGCGAGGGTGGAACCGTCGATGAACTCCACCAGCGAGTGCACCAGGCTCTGTGGGTGCACCAGCACGTCCAGGCGCTCGGAGGGCGTGGCGAACAGATGGTGGGCCTCGATCAGCTCCAGCCCCTTGTTCATCAGCGTGGCCGAGTCGACCGAGATCTTCGGCCCCATCGACCACTTGGGGTGGGCGACCGCCTGGGCCGGGGTCACTTCGGCAAGCGCCGCCCGGTTGCGGCCGCGGAATGGACCGCCGGACGCGGTGAGCACGATCCGCGCCACGCCGCTGCGGTCGCCGTCGGCGGGCAGGCACTGGTGGATCGCGTTGTGTTCGCTGTCGATCGGCACGATGGTCGCGCCGGCCTCGCGTGCGGCGCGCATCATCAGGTCCCCGGCCAGCACCAGCGACTCCTTGTTGGCCAGCAGGACCCGCTTGCCGGCACGCAAGGCGGCGAGCGTGGAGTCGAGTCCGGCGGCGCCGACGATCGCCGCGACCACCGTGTCGCAGGCTTGGCGGTCGACCGCGAGCGCTTCGAGCGCTGCCATGCCGGCGTGGGCCTGCGTGCCCAGGCCGGCCGCGCGCAGCCCAGTGCGCAGCGCCTCCAGGCCCGACGGGTCGGCGATCACCGCGTGGTCGGGCCGATGCGCGACGCACAGCGCGATCAGTGCGGACACGTTGCTGCCGGCCGCGAGCACGCTGGCGCGCAGGCGCTGCGGATGTCGGGCGATGACGTCCAGCGCCGACGTGCCGATCGAGCCGGTCGCGCCGAACACGGCGACGTGGCGGATCATCGGGCGTCGGCCCGGCGGCGCAGTGGGGCGGCCATCGTGTTCAAAAGCCCAGCCAGATCTGCCCGAACGCGAACACCGGCAGCGCGGCGAGCACGCTGTCGATGCGGTCGAGCACACCGCCGTGGCCGGGAATCAGGGTGCCCGAGTCCTTGGCGCCGGCCTGACGCTTGAGCAGGCTTTCGAACAGGTCGCCGACCACCGAGGCCAGCACCGTCAACACCGCGACCACGGCGACCAGCGGCAGCTGTGTGACCTGCGCGCCGGCCAGCGGCGCGAAAGCCAGCGCGACGACGAGGCCGGCAACGATGCCGCCGGCCAGGCCTTCGACGGTCTTGTTGGGGCTGATCCTCGGCGCCAGCTTGCGGCGCCCGAAGCGGCGGCCGGCGAAATAGGCGCCGGTATCGGTGGCCCAGACGATCGCCAGCGCCAGCAGCAGCCAGCGGTTGCCGTGCTCGCCGCCCTCGTTGGCGTGGATCACGCACAGCGCCGCCCAGGCCGGGATCACCGCCAGCGTGCCGGCGGCGAGCTTGAGGATCCGCCCGCGGGCATCGGGGGCGGCGGCAAAATCGTAGTGGCGCAGCCACAGCGCCGCCGCCAGCCACCAGAGCACGCCGACCATGGCCAGCATCTTGAGCAGCACCAGCGAGCCGCCGCCGGTGGCCGATCCCCAGACGATGGCGACCATCAGCAGCAGGTTCAGCAGCAGCAGCGCAGTGCGCGCGAGCGTGTCCTCGACGCCGGCCAGCCGCAGCCATTCCCACAGCGCGGCGAGGAAAACCATGGCCGAGACCGCGGCCATCCACGGGGTGTTGAGCAGCAGCACGGCGGCGATGGCGGTCGGGGCCATCAGCAGCGCGGCAAGGATGCGCGTGCTTGTCATTCGATGCTCTCCTTGTGCGGCGCAGTCGCGGCGATCTGCTCGCCGGTCAGGCCGAATCGACGCTCGCGCGAGCCGTAGGCGGCCAGGGCCTGCTCGAGTTCCGCCATCCCCAGTTCGGGCCATAGTGTCGGCGTGAACCACAGCTCGGTGTAGGCCAGCTGCCACAGCAGGAAGTTGCTGATGCGCAGATCGCCCCCGGTGCGGATGAACAGGTCCGGTGCCGGCAGGTCGGCCAGGGCGACCCGCGCGCCGACCGCCGCCTCGTCGATGTCTTCCGGGCGCAGGCGACCCGCGGCCACGTCCTGGGCCAGGGCGCGCGCCGCCATCGCGATGTCCTGACGGCCGCCGTAGCTCGCCGCCACGTTCAGCGCCAGCCGCGTGTTGCCGGCGGTCTGCGCCTCGGCCGCGGCCATGCGGGCCCCCAGCGCCTCGCCAAAACGCGCGCGTTCGCCGATGAAGCGCAGGCGCACGCCACGGCGGTGCAGCTCGCCGACCTCGCGATCGAGCGCGCCGAGAAACAACTTCATCAGTGCCCCGACTTCGTCCTCGGGCCGTCCCCAGTTCTCGCTGGAAAACGCGAACAGCGTCAACGCCTCGATGCCGCGTTCCAGGCAGAAGTCGATGCACAGGTTGACCGTCCGCGCACCGGCGCGGTGCCCGATCGCGCGCGGGCGCCGTCGGCGCGCCGCCCAGCGGCCGTTGCCGTCCATGATAATGGCCACGTGCCGCGGCACATCGCCGGGATTGGTGCTGGGTGATGGGTGATCGGGAACGGCGGAGTCCTGCGGGGGCGAGGGTTCGGACAAGGGAATGGCCTCTGGCTCTGGTTCTGGCTGTTGACCAATCACGAAGGGCGAATCACCCATCACGGGCCCTCAGACCGCCATCAGTTCCTGTTCCTTGGCCTTGACCACGTCGTCGACGTCCTTGATCGCCTTGTCGGTGATCTTCTGGATCTCGTCCTCGCTACGGCGCACGTCGTCCTCGGAGACGAGCTTTTCCTTCAGCAATTCCTTGACCTGCTGGTTGGCGTCCCGGCGGATGTTGCGGATCGCGACCTTGGCGTCCTCGCCCTCGCCGTGGACGACCTTGCTCAGGTCGCGGCGACGCTCCTCGGTCAAGGCCGGGATGTTGAGGCGGATCGTGGTGCCGGCGGTATTGGGGGTCAGGCCGAGGTCGGAACCCAGGATCGCCTTCTCGACAGCGCCCACCATCTGCTTTTCCCAGGGGGTGATGGTCAGCGAGCGGGCGTCGGTCACGGTGACGCTGGCGACCTGCGTCAGCGGCATGTCCGAACCGTAGTAATTGACCTTCAGGTGGTCGACCAGTGCGGTCGAGGCGCGGCCGGTGCGGACCTTGACCAGGGCGTGGCGCAGGGCCTCGACGCTCTTGGCCATGCGGGTCTGGGTGTCTTTCTTGATGTCGTTGAGCATGCGCGCCCCCGGTCCGTGTGCTGAATCGGGGGATTATAAGCGGCCAGGACTGGCGCGGGGCGGCGGTCGCCCCGTGCCTGTTGGCGGGTTCAGCCGCGTCCCTGGACGAGGGTGCCGATCGGCTCGCCGCGCAGGATCCGCAGCAGCACGCCGGGCTGGCCCATGTCGAAGATGCGCAGCGGCAGGTCGGAATCGCGGGCGAGCGCGAAGGCTGCGGTGTCCATGACCTCCAGGCCCTGGCCCAGCACCTCGTCGTAGGTCAGGCGGTCGTAGCGCTTGGCGCCGGGCACCTTCTTGGGGTCGGCGTCGTAGACGCCGTCGACCTTGGTCGCCTTGAGCAACAGGTCGGCGCCGATCTCGATCGCGCGCAGCGCCGCGCCCGAGTCGGTGGTGAAGAACGGGGTGCCGACGCCTGCGGCGAAGATCCCGATCCGGCCCTTTTCCAGATGACGGATCGCGCGGCGGCGGATGTAGTCCTCGCAGACGTCGTTGATCTTGATCGCACTCATCACCCGCACGCGCGCACCGCGCTTTTCCAGCGCGTCCTGCATCGCCAGCGCATTGATGACCGTGGCCAACATGCCCATCTGGTCGCCGGTCACCCGGTCCATGCCGCCGGCGGCCAGTCCGGCGCCGCGGAAGATATTGCCGCCGCCGATCACCAGGCCGAGCTCGGCGCCGGCCTTCTGCGCCTCGATGACCTCTTCGGCCAACCGGCCGATCACCTTCGGGTCGATGCCGTAGTCCTCGTCCCCCATCAGCGCCTCGCCGGACAGCTTGAGCAGGACGCGGCGATAGGCGAGAGGTGAGGTCATGGCGGACTCCGGAGGTTGGGGGCGCGTGAATTCTAGAAGATCGACGCCATTCGCGCTCACGTGGTGTGCCGCATTTTTCGCGCAAGGCAGGGCGAAACCGCAGGGATCGTTCGCGTACGCTTGATCGATGACTTGCTAATTGCAGCCCTCGTCCATCGCGGGAGCGAGCCATGCCGGAGAAGACAACCACCGCCCGGGCCGCAAGGGCCAAGCGGGCGGGCAAGTCCGCCAGCACCCAGGCCGGCGAGTTCGTGCGCGAGGAGATCGCGCACGTCCGCCAGGGCAAGCACGGTGCCAAATCGGCCACGCAAGCGATCGCGATCGGCCTGTCAAAGGCGCGACGCGCGGGGATCGATGCCAAGCCGGGCAAGACGGCGTCCAAGGCGACGAAGGCCAAAGCCGCACAGGACGCCGCCAAGGCCGGCACTGATGCGCAGCCCTCGGCGGCCCGGTCGCGCGGCGCCAAGCAGGCGCTCAAGACCGCGAGCAAGAAGACGCCGGCCAAGAAGGGCGCCAGCAAGCAGGCGCTATCGAGCCAGGCCAAGAAGGCGGCGTCCAAGCGCACTGCGGCCGACCGCTCGGCCGCGGCGAAGAAGGCCGCCAAGACCAAGGGGGCGGCCGGTCGCAAGGCGGCTGCACGGAAGGCCGCGCGAACGCGCGCGCAGGATTAGGGGGACCTCCCATGGCGGGCGACCGGTTGTCGCGGTACCGCATCAGCGAATCCGGACCGGCGTCCCGAAGGCGCGGCCCGTGCCGACCGCCTCACACAGCGCCATGCCGGACACAGCGCGAGACCGTGTGGCCGGCTCAGCCGGGCGCCGTGTCGCCCGCGTCGTCGTCGGATCTCTGGCGGTCGGCATCGGGCGATGCCGCTTCGACCGTGCCGTCGGCCTTGACCCGACGGGCGAACTTCGGACCGGCGATCAGCGCCGGATCGTTGCCTTCGGCCGACGGGTTGTTGTCGTGCGCATAGTCGGCGCCGCGGGCGGCGATCCGGTCGTTGACGGCGACATTGTCGGCCTGCTGCGGCTGGTCGGAATGGGCATCCGAGCCGGTGTCGGGTTTGCGCGACATGGCAGCGCTCCTGGAGGGCAGGGGAGCGCCATGGTGGCCAGCCGGCGCGCGAGCGGGGCGTGAACCGCTTGTCCGTGGGTGTCGCAGGGCGTAGCTTTGTGTATCGAAGAGCGTGACGCGGCGCACACGGTGACTGTGGCCATCCTCGTATGGTGAGTGGCTGCCGCATGGTGACGTCTGCTGCCGTCGGAGGGGGTCAAGCGCGTGGCCAGGCCAGGGGAGCCGGGATGCCGAGGAAGCAGGCCATGAGAGGGGACAGCAGGCGCCGGCCGTCGGTGGCGACTGCGCGCGCGATCGGCATCGCCCTGGGCGCGGCGATGACCGTCGGCCTGATCGTGTTGCTGCTGCTCGACCGGCAGACGCGCATGCAGGCCGCCGATCGCCAAAGCCTGACGATGGCGACCGGCGTGGACCGGTTGCTGCATCTGGAACTGCGCAACATCGAGCGCGCCCTGGGCGGCATCGCAGCCGAAATCGGCGGTGAGCCGGCGTCGGCGCAGGACGCGATAGCCGGCGTCGTCGCGCGTCATGCCGAGCTCGCTTCGATCGTGCTCTACGACGCGCAGGGGCGCGCGCTGTCGGCAGGCCCCGACGCATCCGAGCTGCATGTCTGGAAGACGGCGGCGTCCGGGGCGACGGCGCTTCGCGTGGGCGCGCTGCGGCACGGCGATGCCGGCTGGGAGCTGCCGCTGGCCTTTCCCGACGGCCATGGCCGTTGGTTGGTGGCCAGGCTGCTGACCCGGGAGTTCGACGCGATGACCGAAGGCTTCGATGTCGGTCGCTTCGGCAGCATCGTGATCTACACCCACGATGGCTGGGTGGTGTCGCGGTTCGGGCGTGGGCCCTCGCAGGTCGGCCAGCAGGTCGAATTGCCGGCCTCGGCGGCGTTGCATGGCGCGCGCTTCAACATTCTTCGGGTCAGTCAGCTCGACCGCATCGAGCGGGCGATGGGCTTCAGCCGGACCAGCGACTATCCGCTTGTGGTCAGTGGCGGGCTGAGCGTGCGCGAGGTGCTCGCGCCCTGGCGCGTCTATGTGGGGACGGCGCTGGCGCTGGTCGTGGCGTACTGGATCGCCCTGGCCGCGGTGCTGGTCCGGCTGCGCGCCAACGAACGTGCGCAGGCCGATCTGCTGGCCGAGATCGAGACCCAGACCCGCTGGCTGCGCCAGGCGCAGTTGGCCTCGCAGATCGGTGTGTGGCGGGTCGAGGCCGGCGACGACCGGGTACGCGTCACCGATGAGATGGCGGCGCTGTTCGGCCTTGTGCCCGAAGGCGGCACCATTGCGCTGGAGGCGTTCTTCGAACACATGCATCCCGACGACCGTGCGCGGGCCTTCGAGCAGTTCAGCGATCTGCGCCGCAGGCGCCAGCCTTATGAGCAGGAGTACCGGGTGATGCTGCCCGACGGGCGCACCCGCTGGCTCAAGGGCAGTGGGGCGACCGTGTCCGATGGCGGTCGCGAGGTGATGACCGGGACGGTGATCGACATCACCGAGCGCCGCGATGCGCAGATGCGGGTCGAGCGTGCGGAGATGCAGTTCCGCCAGTTGTTCGAGCGCAATCCGCTGCCGGCCTGGCTCTACGACGTGGGCACGCTGGACGTGCTCGCGGTCAACGAGGCGGCAATGGAGGTGTACGGCTACAGCCGCGAGACCTTCGTCGGCATGCGCGTGACCGATCTGCTCGCGCCTGAGGATCGCGACGCCGGCACCGACGTGATCCTGCGTCGCGGCGAGGGCAGCAGCGAGCGGACCTGGACGCTGGTCACGCGGGATGGACGACGGATCCAGGCCCGCGTCCACGCCCGCGACATCGAGATGGAGGTCGGACGCGCGCGGCTGGTGCTGGCCGAGGATATCGGCGCGCGCCTGGCCTACGAGCGCGAACTTGCTTGGCGCGCCAGCCACGACCCGGCGACCGGCATGTTGACGCTCGCCGCGCTGGCCCAGCAGATCGACGCGCAGTGTGCGTTGCGGCCCTGCGATGGGTTCGCGGTCGCCTACGTGCAACTGCGCGACCTGGAGCTGATCGCCCCCACCCTGGGGCGCCGGACCGGGGAGGCGGTGCTGCGCGAAGCGGCCGGCCGTTTTGCGCGGATCGCCGAGCGTTACGGACTCGGCAGCCATGCGCCGCCCGAGACTTTCGCGATTGCAGCGTTCGATCCTGCGGACCTGCCGGCGCTGGTCGAGGACCTGGTCGCGGCCAGCCAGTCGCCGGTGGAAGCCGACGCGGGCATGTTCCCGCTCGAGGCCTGGATCGGGCTGGCCGACGGACCGTGCGAGGACGGCGGCGCCGAGCACGTGATCGCGCATGCCGCACTGGCCGCGTTCCAGGCACGGCGCGGGCGGACTGCGGTGGTCCGCTACGACACGGAGATGGCCGCGCAGGCGGCCGAGCGGTTGGCGCTGCTCAGGCGGCTGCGCAAGGCATTCGACCAGCGGCAGTTCGAGCTGTTCTATCAGCCGATCCAACGCCTGGACGATGGCCGCATCGTGGCCTTCGAGGCGCTGCTGCGCTGGCGCCAGGCCGACGGCAGTTTCGTACCGCCCGCGCAGTTCGTGCCGCTGTGCGAGGAGTCGGGTCTGATCGTGCCGATCGGCACTTGGGTCATCGATCAAGCCGCGCGTGCGAGTCAGCGTCTGGCCGAGGCCGGGGCGGAGGTCGCGATCGCGGTGAACGTCTCGGCGGTACAGTTCGAGGCCGGACTGCCCGTCGAGGCGATCCGCGCGCTGCGCCAGACGCAGGCGCTCCGCCCAGGCGCCCTGCATCTCGAACTGACCGAGAGTGTGCTGTTGCGCGATCCCGATGCGGTGCGCGCACAGATGGGCCGGCTGCGCGACGAAGGTGTGTGTCTGTCGATCGACGATTTCGGCACCGGCTTTTCCAGCATGGCGTACCTGCGCGATCTGCCGCTCGATGCGCTGAAGATCGATCGCGTCTTTGTCCGGGACGTCGCCCATGATGTGCACAGCGCAGCGATCTGTCGTGCACTGATCGACCTGGGCCACGGCCTGGGGCTGTCGATCATCGCCGAAGGCGTCGAGGACGCGGCGCAATGCGACTGGCTGATCGCCCATGGCTGTGATCAGGCGCAGGGCTACCACTTCGGGCGGCCCATGCCGTTCGAGGATGCGCTCGCGCTGTTGCAGGCAAGGTGACGAATGGCGGTATGCCGGACGTGCGCGCGGAACCTGTGCGCATGGCCGGCACAACTGACGTGGTCGGTCGCGGGCCGGCGATCGCTGTGCACGGCTTGCGCACATCGCCCGCTCTAGCGTGCGGAGCTTGGATCCCCGGCGACCCAGGAGCAGCACCGAGATGGCCAAGTCCCCAAAGTCCCCCAAGCGGTCCGCGTCGTCGAATGCCGCCGCGCAGCAGACATCCGCCGCGCGTGCTTCCGACAGCGCCGCGTCGAAGGCGCCCGCGCCCGGTACCGGTGATCTGCAGGCCGGCCAGGCGGCCGACACCGAGCATCTTGCCGCCGCGTTCACCCACAACCAGAACAAGGCGTCCGAGTACGGCCGCGATCGCGCCACCACGCCACCGGCCGGGCAGCAGGCGACGCCGCCCTCGGACCTGCCGACGGCCAGCACGCTGGGCGAGTCCAATACGTCGGCGAAGGTCGGCACGCGGCCCGCGCCCGGTGCCAATCCCACCGTCGAGTCGCTCGACCGCGTCCGCGTCGACCCCGCCGGGCAGCGGCTGACCACCAATCAGGGCGTGCCTGTCGCCAACAACCAGGACTCGCTCAAGGCGGGCCTGCGCGGCCCGGCGCTGCTCAAGGACTTCATCCTCCGCGAGAAGATCACCCACTTCGATCACGAGCGCATTCCCGAGCGCATCGTGCACGCGCGCGGGTCCGGCGCGCATGGCTACTTCGAATGCTACGACGCGGTGCCGTCGCTGACCTGTGCGGCGCCGTTCCAGGAGGCGGGCAAGATCACGCCGGTGTTCGTGCGCTTTTCAACCGTGGCCGGCGAGCGGGGCTCGAAGGACACCGCGCGCGACGTGCGTGGGTTCGCGGTGAAGTTCTACACCGACGAAGGCAACTGGGACCTGGTCGGCAACAACATCCCGGTGTTCTTCATCCAGGATGCGATGAAGTTTCCGGACCTGGTGCATGCGGTCAAGCCCGAGCCGCACCATGCGATGCCGCAGGCGGCCTCCGCACACGACACGTACTGGGACTTCGTCTCGCTGATGCCCGAGTCCACGCACATGCTGTTGTGGCAGATGTCGGACCGGGCGATCCCGCGCAGCTATCGCATGATGCAGGGCTTCGGTGTGCACACCTTCCGCTTCGTGACCGCCGAGGGCGTGTCGTCGTTTGTGAAGTTTCACTGGACGCCCGTGCTCGGCACGCACGCGCAGCTGTGGGACGAGGCGGTCAAGACCTCCGGCTGTGATCCCGATTTCCATCGCCGCGACCTGTGGGATGCGATCGAGGCGGGCGCGTATCCGGAGTGGGAACTGGCGGTGCAGGTGTTCTCCGAAGACGATGCCGAGCGTTTCTCGTTCGACGTGCTCGACGCGACCAAGCTCGTGCCCGAGGAACTGGTGCCGCTGACCCCGCTGGGCCGTCTGGTGCTCAACCGCAATCCGGACAATTTCTTCGCCGAGACCGAGCAGGTCGCGTTCTGTACCGCGCACGTGGTCCCGGGCATCGACTTCACCAACGATCCGCTGCTCGCCGGTCGCATCCATTCCTACGTCGACACCCAGATCTCGCGGCTCGGCGGCCCGAACTTCCACGAGTTGCCGATCAACGCGCCCATCGCACCGGTGCACAACAACCAGCGCGACGGCATGCACCGGCAAGCGATCCATCGCGGCAGGGTCGCCTACGAACCCAACTCGCTCGGCGGCGGTTGCCCGTTCCAGGCGGGCAAGGCCGGTTTCGTGCCGTTTCCAGAGCCCGTCGAGCAGGATGAGGTGCGCGGCAAGCCCGAGCGGTTCGCCGAGCATTTCAACCAGGCGACGTTGTTCTACAACAGCCAGACCAAGATCGAACAGGCGCATATCGTCGCCGCGTTCCGCTTCGAGTTGTCGAAGGTGACGGTGCCGGCAATCCGCGAGCGGGTGGTGTCGATGCTGCGCAATGTCTCCGACGATCTCGCCGGCCGGGTCGCAGAGGGCCTAGGCATGCCGCTGCCCGAGCCGATGCCGCGCGTGTTGCCCGACCCGCCGTCGCCCGAAGTCGAGATGTCACCGGCGCTGTCGATGCTGGCGCGGCCGGGCGAGGCGGGCATCCGTACCCGCAAGATCGCGATCCTGATCGGTGAGGGCAGCGATGCCGACCAGGTCGCCGCATTGCAGAAGGCGTTGCTGGCCGAAGGCGCGGTCGGCCGGTTGGTCGGTCCGCGCGTGGGCGCGTTCACCGCCGCCGACGGCGCCAGCCTGGATGCCGACGCCTCGCTGGAGAACGAACCGTCGGTGCTGTTCGACGGGGTCGCGATCCCGGGCGGCAAGGCGGTCGCACGCCTGGCCGGCGACGGGCGCGCGGTGGAGTTCGTCGGCGACCAGTTCCGCCACTGCAAGGCGATTCTCGCCTTTGGCAACGGAACCGATCTGCTCGAGGCGGCGGGCATTGCGCTCGATGGCGAGGACGCCGCACTGATCGTGGCGCGCGATGCCGGCAAGACATCGATTGCACGCTTCGTCAAGGCACTGGCGCAGCATCGCAACTTCGATCGCGAACGCGACCCGCCGTTGATCTGAGCGGACGCCCCGCACGGCGTGCGCGGCGTCCGGCCGCGCGCACCACGCCGCTCGTGTCGCCGCGGGCCGCGCCCGTCGCCTCTTTCCCGGGAACCGACGCCATGCCCCTGTCCGCGATACCGAAATCGTCGCTGCCTCCGGTGTCCGAACGCGGCCGCATGGCCGCCGCCACGACGCCGCTCCATGCCGACGTCCGCGCCTGCCTGGCGCAGCGGCCTGCGTTACCGCATCCGGGCGCGGGTGCGACGCTTGCGCGGTGGCGCGCACTGGCCCACATCGCCGCCGGCGACCTGTGCGTGGTCAAGGTGATGGAAGCGCACTACGATGCCTTGGCGATCCTAGACGAACTCGACGCCGCGTCGTCGCCCGCAGACAGGCTGCTCGCGGTCTGGGCCGCCGAGCCGCCGGATGCGCGTGTGCAGTTCGTCGCGCAGGACGGGGCCGAGGGGCGGCTGGACGGGGTCAAGGCCTGGTGCTCGGGCGCCGACCTGGTCGATGCCGCACTGGTGACCGCGTACCAGGACAACGAGCGCGTCCTGGTCCTGGTCGAGTTGCGCCAGCCCGGCGTGGCGCGCCTGCGCGGTGGCTGGCACGCCGTGGGCATGGGCCGCGTCCACAGTGGGCGCGTGGCCTTCGAAGACGCCCGCGCGAGCCGGGTGGGCGCGCCTGGCGCCTATCTGGCGCGGCCGGGCTTCTGGCACGGGGGAGCGGGCATCGCTGCATGCTGGTTCGGCGCGAGCGCCGCGATCGCGGAACGACTGCGGACGCATCCGCGCATCGCCACCGATGCCCATGCGTCCGCGCATCTGGGCGCGGTGGACATCGCGTTGTCGGCCGCGGCCGCGGTGCTGCGCGAGACCGCAGCGCTGATCGACACGGCGCCCGCCGCGCCGCACACCGCGGCGGTGATCCGGGCGCGCTCCTTGCTCGAGCGTGTGGCGACCGAGGTCGTCGACCGTGTCGGCCGCGCACTGGGCCCGGGCCCCTTGTGCGAGGACTTCGACCATGCGCGGCGTTGCGCGGACCTCACGACGTTCATCCGCCAGAGTCATGCCGAACGCGATTGGACGGCATTGGGCGAAGCAGTGGCACGCCAGGAGGCAGCGTGGACGCTGTAGCCGAACGTCGGGCCCCGGCGGCGCCGACGATCGTCGGCGACGGCCAGCATGAAGGCGACTGGCGTGCGTCCGCCTGGCTGCAGGCGCTGCCGCGCGTCACCGCCGATGCTTGCTTGGCCGGTGTCGCCCGCCTGGTGGTGGTGTCGCCGCATCCCGATGACGAAGTGCTCGGATGCGGCGGCCTGATGGTCGAGGCGGGCATGCGCGGACTGCCAGTGCACGTGGTCTCGGTGACCGATGGCGAAGCCTGTTACGCGGACGACCCGCAGTGGCCGCCGGCGCATACACGGGCCGTGCGGCGTGCCGAACTTCGGGCTGCGCTGGACATGCTGGGCGGCAGCGGTGCCCCGGCAACTATCGCGACACTGGCGCTGGGCGACGGCCGGGTCGGTGCAGGCGAATCGGCGCTGGCCGAGCGGATTGCCACGCAATTGCGCGCCGGCGATCGGGTGCTGACCACCTGGCGGCACGACGGGCATCCCGACCACGAGGCGACGGCACGTGCGACCGCCGTCGCCGTGCGCCGGGCCGGGGCGTCGCTGCAGGAATTTCCCGTCTGGGGGTGGCATTGGCTGGATCCGGCCGCCGCGTCGCCGCCGTTTGCTGATGCGTACGCTGTCGGGTTGTCGATGCAGGCGGTCGCCAGGAAAGCCCGGGCTCTGGACTGCTTCGTCTCGCAGCGTGCTGGCGGACATGCCACGCCGATTCTGCCGCCGCACGTGATCGCGCGCTTTTCGCGCGACTTCGAGGTCCTGCTGCCATGAATGCCGTCGCCTCCACCTCACCCGACTACTTCCGTGCGCTGTACGCGGAGGACGATCCATTCGGCTACCGGCACCGCTGGTACGAGGCGCGCAAACGCGCGCTGCTGCTGGCCAGCCTGCCGGCAGCTGCCTATGACGCCGGTTGGGAGATCGGCTGCTCCAACGGAGAACTGACCGCCGTGCTCGCGGATCGATGCCGCAGCTTGCTCGCGACCGATCTCGATCCACGCGCAGTCGAACTGGCGCGCGCGCGCACCGCGACCTGCATCGACGTGCACGTGGAGGCCATGCGCCATCCGCAGCAGTGGCCACAGGGCACGTTCGATCTGATCGTGCTCAGCGAGGTCGGCTATTACCTGGCGCCCGACACGCTAGACGGGTTGTTGGCGCGACTGCCGACGAGCCTGCGCGATGCGGGGACGTTCGTTGCCTGTCATTGGCTGCACCCGTTCGACGAAGCGCCCCAAACCGGCCGCCAGGTCCATGACGTCATCGCGCAGGCGCTGGGTGCGCCGACGATCCGCTACGAGGATGCCGACCTTCTGCTCGAAGGCTGGTCGGCCTCGCCGCACTCGGTCGCGCAACGCGAGGCATTGCGATGATCGGTGTGGTGGTGCCGGCCCACAACGAGGAGGTCTTGCTCGGCCGATGCCTGGCATCGGTACGCATGGCCGCCGCCGATCCGCGGCTTGGAGGCGAGACGGTCCACGTGGTCGTGGCCCTCGATCGCTGCAGCGACCGCAGTGCCGAGATCGCCGCGGCGCACGGTGCGACCGGGCTCGTGGTCTGCGGCGGCAATGTCGGCAGCGCCCGCGATGCCGGGATGCGCGCCGCGATCGCCACCGGTGCGCGCTGGCTCGCGAGTACCGACGCAGACTCCGTGGTCCCGCCCGACTGGCTGTCGAGCCAACTGGCCTGTGGGGGCGATGCGTTCTGCGGCATGGTGGCCGTCGACGACTGGCTCGACTACGCATGCGACGTCCGCGCTGCGCACGAGCATCGACATCCACGGCGCGACGGCCATCTGCATGTCCATGGCGCCAATCTGGGACTGGCCGCCGAGATCTATCTGCGCTGCGGCGGATTCCCGGCGATCGCCGCCCACGAGGATGTTGCGCTGGTCGATGCCTTGGTCGCCTGCGGTGCGCAGATCGCGCGCTGCGCGGCGCCGATCGTGCTCACCAGTGCGCGCCGCAGCCCGCGTGCGCGGCAGGGGTTCGGCGACTACCTGCGCGCGCTCGAGGCGCGCGTCCAGTCGGCTGCAGTCCTGGGCGGCAGCGGCGAACGGCACCCGGTCGATCCGCTCCCGGTGGCGCATGGGCCCTGAACTGATCGGCTGGGCGGCCTCGGTGATCCTGCTGGCCACACTGGCGCGGCAGATCGCCACGCAGTTGCGCGACGACAGCGCGCGTGGGGTATCGAAATGGCTGTTCCTCGGCCAGATCGCGGCCTCGACGGGCTTCGTCACCTACAGCGCTTTGGTCGGCGACTGGGTGTTCATCGTCACCAACGTCTGCATCCTGATCACTGCGATCGTCGGTCAGGTCGTGACCTGGCGCAAACGGCGGCGCGCGGCCGCGTAGGCCGCGTCATGTCGAACGGCCCAGTATGTGCGGGGCGGGGGTGTGCGGTCCGGCCATCCGGCGATCCCGGGCAAAGAGCCCGGGATCGCGTCGGTACAACGGGGCCGCGCTCAGGCGACGTCGGGCTCGCTGAACGCTTCGGGGGCGTCTTCGGCGGCGCCGATCGGAATGCAGCTGCAGAACACGTTCTTGTCGCCGTGCACATTGTCCACGCGCGCGACCGGCGGCCAGTACTTGGTCTGGCGCAGGCTCGCGAGCGGGAACGCGGCCAGCTCGCGAGGATAGGCATGCGTCCATTCGCTGGCGGCGACCTGCATCGCAGTGTGCGGTGCGTGCTTGAGCGGATTGTCCTCGCGGTCCAGGCGGCCGTCCTCGATCGCACGCATCTCGTCGCGGATCTGGATCATCGCGTCGATGAACCGATCGAGTTCATGCAGCGATTCGCTCTCGGTCGGCTCGACCATCAGCGTGCCCGAGACCGGGAAGCTGAGCGTGGGGGCATGGAAGCCGAAGTCGATCAGGCGCTTGGCCACGTCCTCGGCGCTGATGCCGGTCGCGTCCTTGAGCGGGCGCAGGTCAAGAATGCACTCGTGCGCGACCAGGCCGTTGCGGCCGGTGTAGAGCGTGGGGAAATGCGGCGCCAGACGCTTGGCGACGTAGTTGGCGTTGAGCAGGGCGACCTGGGTGGCGCGGCGCAGGCCGTCGGCGCCCATCATCGCGATGTACATCCAGCTGATCGGCAGGATCGAGGCCGAGCCGTGGGTGGCGGCCGAGACCATGCCGACCGTGCCAGTGGCGCCATCGCCCCCGTCCACCCTGCGGGCACCTTCCCCCGCGAGCGGGGGAAGCGGGGTTGCGGCGGGCAGATAGGGCGCAAGATGCGACTTCACCGCGCACGGGCCCACGCCCGGCCCACCGCCGCCGTGCGGGATGCAGAAGGTCTTGTGCAGGTTGAGGTGGCTCACGTCCGAGCCCCACTTGCCGGGCTTGGCCAGGCCGACGAGCGCGTTCATGTTGGCGCCGTCGGTGTACACCTGGCCGCCGTGCTGGTGGACGATGTCGCAGATCGCGACCACGTCTTCCTCGAACACGCCGTGCGTGGACGGGTAGGTGATCATGATCGCGGCCAGGCGATCGGAATACTTCTCGGCCTTGGCGCGGATGTCGTCGATGTCGACGTTGCCGTCCTTGTCGCAGCGGGTCACCACCACGGTCATGCCGACCATCTGCGCCGACGCCGGGTTGGTGCCATGCGCCGATTCGGGGATCAGGCAGATATCGCGATGGCCCTGGCCCTGCGCGCGCTGGTAGGCGCGGATCGCCAGCAGGCCGGCGAACTCGCCCTGCGCGCCGGAGTTGGGCTGGAAGCTGACGGCGTCGTAGCCGGTGATCTCCACCAGCATCGCTTCCAGGCCGTCGATCAGCTCGGTGTAGCCGGCGGTCTGATCGGCCGGGGCCAGCGGATGGATGTTGGCGAACTCGGGCCAGGTGACCGGAATCATCTCGGCGGTGGCGTTGAGCTTCATCGTGCACGAGCCCAGCGGGATCATCGTGCGGTCCATCGCCAGGTCGCGGTCGGCCAGCGTGCGCATGTAGCGCAGCAGCTCGTGTTCGCTGTGATGGGTGTTGAATACCGGATGCTGCAGGAAGCCCGAGTTGCGGCGCAGCGCCTGCGGCAGCGCGTCGGCGGTCGCCGTGTCGAGCACGTCGATGTCGGCGTCGGTGCCGAACACCTTGGCCAGGGCGACGACGTCGTCACGCGTGGTGGTCTCGTCGAGGCTGATGCCGACCGACGCGGCATCGATCGCCCGCAGGTTGAAGCCGGCCGCGCGCGCCTTGGCGTGCAGCGCGTCGGCGTCGACGCCGGTCACGTGCAGCGTGTCGAAGAACGCGTCGCCGACCGAGACGCCGGCCTGGCGCAGCGCGGCGGCCAGGATCGCGGTCAACCGGTGGGTACGGCGGGCGATGCGGGTCAGGCCTTCCGGGCCGTGGTAGACGGCGTACATCGAGGCCATGACCGCCAGCAGCACCTGGGCGGTACAGATGTTGGAGGTCGCTTTCTCGCGGCGGATGTGCTGCTCGCGGGTCTGCAGCGTCAGCCGGTAGGCGGGGTTGCCGGCGGCGTCGACCGACACGCCGATCAGGCGGCCGGGCATCGAACGCTTGTATGCGTCGCGGCAGGCCATGTAGCCGGCATGCGGGCCGCCGAAGCCGAACGGCACGCCGAAGCGCTGCGCGCTGCCGACGACGATGTCCGCGCCCCAGGCGCCGGGCGCCTCGATCAGCGTCAGCGCCAGCAGGTCGGCCGCGACGGCAACGATGCCGCCGCGCGCATGCACCGCGGCGGCGACCGCGCGGTGGTCGTCGATGCGGCCGAAGGTGTTGGGGTACTGCAGCAGCACGCCGTAGCTGTCGGACTGGGCTGCAGCGTCGGCAGGGCCGACCTCGAGTTCGATGTCCAGGCCCGCTGCGCGCGTGCGCAGCACGTCGAGCGTCTGCGGATGCACGTCGTCGGCCACGTAGAACACATTCGACTTCGATTTGGCCGAGCGCTTGGCCAGGGTCATCGCCTCGGCCGCGGCGGTCGCCTCGTCGAGCAGCGAGGCATTGGCGATATCCATGCCGGTCAGGTCGGCGACCATGGTCTGGAAGTTGATCAAGGCTTCCATGCGGCCCTGCGAGATCTCCGCCTGGTACGGGGTGTAGGCGGTGTACCAGGCCGGGTTCTCGAGGATGTTGCGCAGGATCACGTTCGGCGTGTGGGTGCCGTAGTAGCCCTGGCCGATGACGCTGCGCAGCACGGTGTTCTTCTTCGCCACGGCGCGGATCTTCGCCAGCGCCTCGACCTCGGTCGTCGCGGTCGGCAGCGCCAGTTCGGCGGCCGACTTGATGCTGCCCGGGACGATGGCATCGGTCATCGCGTCGAGCGAGGCGTGGCCGACGACCTCGAGCATATGGGCGATCTCGGCGTCGTTCGGGCCGATGTGGCGCTCGACGAAAGCCGAGGGGTGTTCGAGGTCGCGCAGGGGCGATGCGGTCATGGCGGGCATCCGGTAGGGCGGCAGGGGCGGCGGGCCGACGGATGCCGCGCCGCGCCCGGGACGGCATGCGGCGACGGAAGGCGCCGGCCTTCCTCGTGCCCCTCTGTCCTTTTGCCTGAGAGTTCGGGGGTGACGCGTCCCCATGCACCTTCGGCGCCGGATCGAACCGGTCTCTCCAGAGTTTTCCCGCCGGCGGTACGTGGGCCTGAGCGATTACGGGCGTTGCGCCTTCGGCAGCGGGGCGGACCCGCTTCTCCCACCGGTTGGTTGCAGCGCGTCGATTATACCGTGACTGCGCGCCGCCGCCTTGGCCAGCAGCGCGCGGGGACCGGCGTGTGTGCGCATGCGGGGCGCGCGACGCCCGCGCGGGCGATCGATGCTCGGGCTTCGGCCAGGTCCGGCTGGCCTGGCCGCACGCCCGTGTCGCCGCCAAGCGGCCGAGGGTCTTGCCGGGAACGCTGCGTCCGGCCCGACGACCGGGGGCGCGTTGCTATGCTGCGCGGCCGTTCTCGAACCTCCCACCTATGTGCGTTTGCCCATCCGGGGGCCGCCGACGATGGCCATGACCTCGTCAATGTCCCCGCAAGTCCCGATTCGCCTGTTGACCCTGCTGCTGGCCGGGCTGGCGATGTTCGGCCCGTTCTCGATCGACACCATCTTCCCGGCGTTCCCGGCGATCGGTGCGGACCTGGGCGCGGATGCGACCGCGATGCAGCAGACCATCTCGGTGTACCTAGTGGCCTACGCGCTGATGAGCGTCGTGCACGGACCGCTGTCGGACGCACTCGGGCGGCGGCGGGTGATCCTGGGCGGATTGGCGGTGTTTGTGGTCGCCTCGATCGGTTGCGCACTGTCGACCAGTCTCGGCGCGCTGCTGGCGTTCCGTGCGTTGCAGGGGCTGTCGGCGGGCGTGGGTCTGATCGTCGGGCGCGCAGTGATCCGCGACGTGCTGCATGGCGACGATGCGCAGCGGCTGATGAGCCAGGTGTCGATGATCTTCGCCATCGCCCCGGCGATCGCCCCGGTGATCGGCGGCTGGCTGCTCGGCTGGGGGCGCTGGCCGCTGATCTTCTGGTTCCTGGTCGCGTTCTCGCTGTTTCTGCTGGTGGTGTGCTGGCTGAGGCTGCCGGAGACCCATCCGGCGTCGGCGCGGATCTCACCGGCGCCGCTCCGCCTGTTGCGCGGCTATGCAGCGATTGTCGCCAACCGCAGGTTCCAGCGCATCGCTGGGGCGGGCGCGTTCAATTTCTCGGCGCTGTTCCTGTACATCGCTTCGACGCCGGTGTTCGTGGTCGACGTGCTGCGCCTCAACGAGCGCCAGTTCGGCTGGTTCTTCATCCCGATGATCACCGGCATGATGCTCGGTGCCTGGCTGTCGGGCCGGGCCGCAGGACGGATCAGCGGCCCGCGGCTGGCGAACATCGGCTTTGCGTGCAGTGGCGTGGCGATGGTCGCCAATCTCGGCTACAATCTGCTGGTCGACCAGCCTGCGGTGCCGTGGGCGATGCTGCCGATCATGCTCAATTCCTTCGGCATCGCGCTGGTGTCTCCGATCCTGGCGCTCGCGGTGCTGGACATGTATCCCCGCCAGCGCGGGTCGGCGTCGTCGATGCAGGCGTTCGTCGTCCTGGTCCTCAATGCGATCGCTGCGGGTGTGCTCTCACCGCTGGTCAGCCATCATCCGCGCGTGCTCGCGCTGACCTCGGCGGGTTTCATGTGCGTCGGCTGGCTGTTCTGGCGCGCCGAGCTGGCGCGTGGCGCACCGCCTTCAACCCCCGCGCGCGAGGTTGCCCCGATGCCGCCGACCGAACCGCTGTAGCAGGGATCAAAACCGGGGTCAGAGTGCAATTTCGCGAGGCGAAATTGGACGCTGACCCCCGGTTTGTTACGGTCCGTTGGGGGCCGGGGGCTGGTCCGGGGGCGTGTGGGCGGGCCGCGAAGCGGCCCGACTGAGGGAGGCGCGGCGACTGGTCGGCAGGCGGGCCTGTCCGAACTAAAGCGCGCATCCCGCAGACAGGCCGCGGTACTTCGCAGGTCGCTCAGCTCCGTGCAGGCGTCGCGACCGGAGCAGGGGACTGCGCGGCCGCCGGTGCGCTCCAGCCGCAGCTGCGGCCTTCGTTCTGCTGCTCGAGCCAGGTCTGCAGCGGCGCGAAGTATTCAAGCACGGGCGCTGCGTCCATCGTCTCGCCGCCGGTCAGTTCCTTGAGCGTCTGCTGCCAGGGCTGGCTGTTGCCCTTTTCGAGCATGGCCCAGAACTTCTCGCCGGCCGCCTTGTTGCCGTAGAAGCTGCACTCGTACAGCGGGCCGGTGTGCCCCGATGCATCGCACAGCGCCTTGTAGAACTGGAACTGCAGCACGTGCGAGAGGAAGTAGCGCGTGTAGGGCGTGTTGCCCGGCACGTGGTACTTGGCGCCGGCATCGAAGAAGTCCTCGCCGCGCGGCGTCGCCGGTGCCACGCCCTGATACTGCGCCTTGAGCGACCACCATGCGGCGTTGTAGTTGTCGGGCGTGATCGAGCCGTCGAACACGCCCCAGCGCCAACGGTCGATCATCAGCCCGAACGGCAGGAACGACACCTTCGCCAGCGCCATGCGCATCTGCGAGTTGACCAGCGATTCCTGCGACTGCCGCTGTTCGCCGACCAGACCGATCGACTGCAGGTACTTGGGCGTCATCGCCAGCACGATCGTGTCGCCGATCGCTTCGTGGAAGCCGTCGTGCGCACCGCTCTGGAACAGCGGCGGGCGGCCGTTGTAGGCGAGGTAGTAGTAGACGTGACCGAGCTCGTGGTAGATCGTCGTGAAGTCTTCCTCGTTCGGCTTGGTGCACATCTTGGTGCGCACGTCCGGCTGGCCGTCGATCTTGCCGCCCATGTCCCAGGCGCTGGCATGGCAGACCACGTCGCGGTCGCGCGGCTTGATGAACTGCGTCTTGGCCCAGTAGCTGTCGGGCAGCTTGGGCATGCCGAGCGAGACGTAGAAGTCCTGCGCGCGCTCGTTCATGCGCTTGGCGTTGTCGACCTGGGCGGCGTGCGCGATGTCGGCGCGGCGGTCGGAATCGATCAGCGCGTTCTCCTTGACCATCCGCTCGTTGAGCAGCGCCTGGTAGTTCTTCTCCAGCGCACCGGTGATGTCGAGATCGCCGGCGTCGGGGTAGGGCTGCAGCACGTCCCAGAGGTTGCCCCAGTCCTGTTGCCACATATTGCCCAGCAGGTGTGCCGGCAGCAGGCCGCCGTCGACCGTGCCGCGACCCGGATACCGGGCTTCCAGCCGGCCGCGCGCGTAGCAGTGCAGCTGTTCGTACAGCGGCTTGACCTGGCCCCAGAGGCGGTCGGTCTCGGCGGCCAGTTCGGCCGGCGGCATGTCGTAACCCGAGCGCCAGGCCTCGCCGGCATCGGCGAAGCCCAGGTCGCGCGCGCCTTCGTTGACCAGTTCGACGAAGCGCGTGTAGTCGCCGCGCATCGGCTGGGCGATCGTGTGCCAGCCCTGCCAGGCGTCGAGCTGCGCATCGTAGTCGCGGCTGTTGCGCAGCACGTCCTCGAGCTGGCCGAGCTGGCGGCAGCTGCGCGCCTCGCCTTCGCCGGTGCAGTACTGGCCGGCGCCGTAGGTGCCTTCCATCTTCGAGGCGATCTTGGTCAGCTCCGCAAGGTGTTCGGGATTGCGCGGCGGCGGCATCGAAGCGCCGAGTTTGAGCAGGTTGATGGCGCGTGCGGTCTCGGGCGACATCTGCTGGCCTTCGAACTTGCGCGACTGCTCGATCCAGCTGTTGAGTTGGGCGAGGTAGCGCTCGTTGTACTTGGCCGCCAGCAGTTGGCTGTCGTCGTTGATGTAGGTCGCCGACAGCCACTGTGAGGCGGTCAGTTCCGGCATCAGCGTGCGCATCTCGTCGTTCACGCGTGCGATGAACTGGTCGGCCGTCTCGCCCTCGGGCGCTGTGGATGCAGCCGGCGTCGTGGCCTCGGGCGAGGGGGAGCGGTTACAGCCGGCGAGCGTCAGGCTCGCGGCGACCGCGAGGGCGAGCAGGGCATGGCGATGGGTCACGACGGCATCCGGTGTACAGAAGGAACCGGGAGGCTAGTGCGCCGGTTGCGGGGCCGCAAGTCAGGCGGCACGGCCGGCAACGCGGTGTGGCGGCGTTGCCGCAGGCCTATTCAGCCCGAAACGGGCGCCGGTAACAGGCCGCGTGCGGCCAGCCACGCGCGCGCATCCTCGGCGTCGCGCTCGAACCAGGCCTGGGCCGAGCCCAGCCGGAAGGTGTAACCCCACGCGTCCATATCGGCCATCAAGCGTGCGCTGCCGACGCCGGGCAGCGCCTGGGCGAGCAGGATCTGCAGATAGCAGGCCGCATCCTCCTCCTCGACCGAATCGGTGGCGTCGGTATGCACCGTCGCGCGGCGCTCGGACGGCAGCACGATCAAGTGGCAGGCCTCGTGCAACAACGAGTGCACCGGCGTGTCGTCGCGCGCATGCACGTCGCAGCCGATGATGCCCGCCTCGCTCTCGCCCCAGTAGCTGCCGGGAATCGGCAGCCCCGGGGCGATGCGATGCAGCCGCAGCCCATAGCCCCGCAACAGGGCGGTCGGGGCCTCGAAGCCGATGTCGGCCAGACGCAGCACGGGCGCGGCGGCGGCGTGCGGCGCCGCAGTGGACGTCGCCGAGCCGACTGAGGGCGAGGGCATGTCGGCTCAGGCCGGCGTGATGCGCTCGTCGGGCAGGGCGACCGAGATGTCGAGCACGTCGTTGTCGCCGTCCTTGACCAGGTCCACCTTGACCGCCTCGACGTCGATGCTGACGTACTTGCGGATCACCTCGAGCAACTCGCGCTGCAGCAGTGGCAGATAGTCGGGGGCGTCGCGGTTGGTCCGCTCCTGGGCGACGATGATCCGCAGGCGATCCTTGGCGATCGTCGCAGTGTTCTTCTTGGGCTTGAGGAAATCGAACAGGGCCATCATCAACCTCCGAACAGCTTGCTGAAGAAGCCCTTCTTCTCCGTGGTGGTGAAGCGCAGCGGGCGCTCCTGGCCGAGCAGTCGCGCGACCGCGTCGTCGTAGGCCTGGCCGGCAATCGACTGAGCATCGAGGATCACCGGCTCGCCCTTGTTGGACGCGTTGAGCACGTCGCCCGATTCGGGGATCACCCCGATGGTCTTGAGCCCCAGCACCTCTTCGACGTCGGCGATCGACAGCATCTCGCCGCTTTCCACCCGGACCGGGCTGTAGCGGGTGAGCAGCAGGTGTTCCTGCACGCGCTCGCCCGACTCGGCGCGCCGGGTCTTGGACTGGAGCAGGCCGATGACGCGATCGGAGTCGCGCACCGAGGAGACCTCGGGGTTGACCACCACGATCGCGCGGTCAGCGAAGTACATCGCGAGGAAGGCGCCTTTCTCGATGCCGGCCGGCGAGTCGCAGATCACGAAGTCGAAGCCGTCGTCGGCGAGCTCCTTGAGCACCCGTTCCACGCCCTCTTTGGTCAGCGCGTCCTTGTCGCGGGTCTGCGAGGCGGCGAGCACATAGAGGTTGTCGAAACGCTTGTCCTTGATCATCGCCTGCTTGAGCGAGGCCTCGCCCTGGACGACGTTGACCAGGTCGTACACCACGCGGCGCTCGCAGCCCATGATCAGGTCGAGATTGCGCAGGCCGACGTCGAAGTCGACGACCGCGGTGCGCTTGCCCTGCCGGGCCAGGCCGCTGGCGATGCTGGCGCTGGTGGTGGTCTTGCCGACCCCGCCCTTGCCCGATGTGACTACGATGATTTCAGCCAAAACACGTCTCCTGGGGTGTGCCGCCGTCACTCGAGTGCGGCGATCTTCAGTTCTTCATGCTCCAGCCAGACCTGGACGGCCTTGCCGTGGAGTTCTCGTGGGATATCTTCCAGCACCTTGTACTGCCCCGCCACGGCCACCAGTTCGGCATGGAAGCTGCGGCAGAAGATGCGGGCATTGCGGTTGCCCTGGGCGCCGGCCAGTGCGCGACCGCGCAGCGGGCCGTAGATGTGGATCGAACCGTCGGCGATGACCTCGGCGCCGGCACCGACCTGCGACATCACCGTCAGGTCGCGGTTGCGGGCGTAGACCTGCTGGCCCGAGCGCACCGCCGAGGTCTGCATCAGGCCCGGTTCGGCGGCCGCCTGGGGCGGTGCAGGCGCAGGCGCCGGCGCCGCAGGGGCGGGCGCTGCGCGCGCAGGCGCCGGGGCGGGCACGGCAGCTGTGTCCGCGTTCTCGTACTGGGCGCGGAACTTCGACAGCAGCGGCAGGCCGAGCGCCTGCGCGAGCAGGGCGTTGTCGCTGCTGCCCCAGGCCAGTGCGACCGGCAGCGCGCCGGCCTCGCGCAGCGCGTCGATCAGTGCCTGTGCGGTCGCCGGGTCCGGGGTCGCGGGCAGGCCGCCGAAGTCGAGGATCACCGCCGCCCGCTCGAACAGCTTGGGCGCGCGGGTCACGCGGCTGCGCATCTCCTCGCCCAGCCGGGCGACGTCGAGCGTGCGGATGCGCAGGTTGGCGATGCCGACCTGGCCGATCTTCAGTTCGCCGGCCGGTTCGAAATCGGCTGCCGGCGCGGGCGCGGGCTGGCCGGCCATCAGGCTGCCGCCCCTGCGCGGGCGGGTAACTGCCTGGGCCTGAGCCAGGCGGTGTCGGGCAGCCGGCCACCGTAGGTGTCGCGCACCCACGGGTAGCTGCACATGTCCTTGACCAGCATCGAGGCGCGCAGATCGGTGCCGGGCATGACGTGCTGGCCGACCTCGCGGAAGCCGAAACCGCCGTGGAACAGACGGACCGGATCGTTGTCGTGCTCGACGAACACCTCGCAGGTCAACAGCGGGTAGCGGACCTCGGCGTAGCTCTGCACGTCGGCATAGAACGCCCGCCCGACGCCGCCGCCGCGGCGGCGGCTGGCGACCACGATGCGGTCGATGTAGAAGAATTCGGGATAGTGCGCGCCGAACCAGGCGTAGTTGCTGCTGTCGTGGCCGCTGCCCGAGCCGAAGCCGATCAGAAAGCCCACCATGGCCTCGTCGCGCTCGGCGACGCGGAAGTACTCGGCGGTGTCGTGCAGACGGCGGAGGCGGGCGGCATCCAGCGGCAGGATCGACGGGCCAGCGGCATTGTTGAGTTCGAGGATGGAATCCAGCTCGTGCGCATGCACGTCGCGGACGACGATCGACATTCCAGACTCCATGTGAGACGACGACAGACACACGAATCGACCGCAGACGGCAATTTTGGCCGCAATGCGTCGCAAGGGCGGATTATTGCATGCCCGTTGCGCGTGGGCGAGGCATGGCACGGGCGCCGGCATGACTTCAGGCCCTCTGCGCGAGGTCCGGTGCGCGCCTACCATGGCGCATGATCCGTGCCCTGAACCACAACCGCCTGCTGCGCGTCGCCGGCCTGTTCACCTGGGCGGTGATCGGCCTGCCGTTGCTGATGCTGTCGCTGGCGCCGGCCGACCAACTGGTCGAGGGCGGGTCGCGGCTCTGGCTCGACAGTTGGCGCTCCTGGCTGGCCTGGGCGGTCTTTGGCACCAGCTACGCCTGGCTCACGCGCGGCCTGGGCGAGCGCCGCATCGGCGTCTTCGATCGGCTGCTGGTGCTGGTGCTGGCCGGCAGTGCGATCGCGATCAGCTACTACAGCCAGAGTGGCCTGGGCAGCATCCTGCTGATGGTCGTCGCCTGCGTGCTGCCGTGGCTGTTGCCGCTGTGGGTCGGGGTGGCGCTGCTGGTGGCCTGCGAGTTCGTGATCGTGCCGGTCTATGTGCGCGGCTTCGACTTCACCTGGGCCGAGGCGGTGCTGCAGGCCGCGCTGTACGTGGGCTTCACCGGCTTTGCGTTCGTGACCGGCCTGGTCGCGCGGCAACAGGCGCAGGCCCGGGAGGAGCAGCGCCGGCTCAACGCCGAGCTGCGCGCGACCCGTGCGCTGCTCGCCGAGAGCGTGCGCGTCAACGAGCGCACACGCATCTCGCGCGAGCTGCACGATCTGCTGGGCCACCACCTGACGGCGCTGAGCCTGAACCTGGAGATCGCCAGCCATCTGGCCAGCGGCCAGGCGCAGGAACACGTCGGCCAGGCGCAGACGCTGGCCAAGCTACTGCTCAGCGACGTGCGCGAGGCGGTCAGCCAACTGCGCGACGACGATGCCATCGACATGCGCGCCACGCTGCTGCCGCTGGCCGAGAACGTGCCGAGCCTGCGGATCGACATGCAGATGCCGCAACAGTTCCTGGTCGACGATCCTGAGCGCGCGCACGTGCTGCTGCGCTGCACCCAGGAGATCATCACCAATGCCGTGCGCCATTCGGGCGCCAGTCTGCTGCGCCTGCGCTACGTGCAGGACGCCGGCGCGATCCGGCTCGATGCCCGCGACGACGGCCGCGGCGCCGACGTCGCCCGCGCCGGCAACGGCCTGACCGGCATGCGCGAGCGGCTGGCCGCCTATGGGGGCGCCCTGCAGGTCGAGACCGCGCCGGGCAGCGGCTTCGTGCTGCACCTGGAATTGCCGCTGGCGGACGACGCCCGCCTGCGCGATGCTGCACCCCGCACGGCTGCGGCCCCGCCGCCGTGAGCCCGCATCCGTTGGGAGGCCCCATGATCCGAGTCTGCCTGGTCGACGACCAGACCCTAGTCCGCCAGGGCATCCGCTCGCTGCTCGCGCTCGACGGCGGCATCGAGGTCGTCGGCGAGGCCGCCGATGGCCGCCAGGCGGTCGACCTGATCCCCGGCCTCAAACCCGACGTGGTGCTGATGGACATGCGCATGCCGGCGATGTCCGGACTCGAGGCGCTGCAGTCGCTGGCGCGCGCCGACGCGCTGCCGCCGACGATCATCCTGACCACCTTCGATGACGACCAACTGGTACTGGCCGGCCTGAAGGCCGGCGCCAAGGGCTACCTGCTCAAGGACGTGTCGCTCGAGCAACTGGTCGGTGCGATCCGCACGGTCGCCGACGGTGGTTCGCTGGTGCAGCCGGCCGTGACCCAGCGCCTGCTGACCGGCCTGGAGCAGATGCGCAACGAGTTCGTCAGCCTCGACCGGCCCGATCCGCTGACCGACCGGGAGACCGAGATCCTGCGGCTGATGGCCGGCGGCTTCTCCAACAAGGAGATCGCCAACTCGCTGGGCGTGGCCGAGGGCACGATCAAGAATCACGTGTCCAACATTCTGTCCAAGCTGGGCGTGCGCGACCGCACCCGGGCCGTGCTCAAGGCCTTCGAGCTGCAACTGGTCTGAGCGGAGGCGGGGGCCATCACGCCGGCGGCGTGGGGCGTCAAACGCCGGCCCGGCGGCGCCTGGACGACACCGGTGTCGTGCGCTGCCTGCCGCGCCGCGCATGGCAGCTGCCGAGCCCGGCGCGAAGCCGCGCTTACGACCGTCGATTCACTCGCAACATCGCTCGCCCGCGGCAATACAATCTTGCTACGATTGCCGGTCTGTGCCGCCTCAGGCCGGAATTGGTCCTGGAGAACCCTGAATGACCCGTCTGCTCGAACTGCTGATCTCTTGCGTCATCGTTGCCGTGCTGTTCCTGGTGGTGGCCGTGCTGCTCCCGTCCAGCCGCACGTTGACCGAATCTGTCGAGACCAACCGTCGGCAGTCGATCGTGTTCGACACGATCAATAGCGTCCGTCGCTTCAAGGACTGGTCGCCGATCCCGCGTTACGACCCCGCCGTCCAGCTCAAGCTCTCCGGCCCGGATGCCGGCGTCGGCGCCCGCGTCGACTACACCTCCAAGGACAAGCGCATCGGCCAGGGCCACTGGGAGATCACCGAGTCCGACGCCGACAAGCGCGTGGTCTACGCGGTCGAGAACCCGCAGCGCGGCGACAACAAGAAGATGACCTTCACGTTGAAGCCCACCGGCCGCAACAACCGCAACATCGAGATCACCCAGACCTACAACGTCGATTACGGCTGGGATCTGCTCGGTCGCTTTGCCGGCCTGTACGTCAGCCGCAACGTCGGCGACGACATGAAGCTGGGGCTGGGCCAGATGAGCAACCTGCTGGCCGCCGTGCCCAACGTCGATTACCGGGTCGAAGGCAGCTCGCTGTCGGATCTGGCGGCGGTCAACCGTCCGGCCGAGAACCTGCTGGTCGTCAGCGCCGGCGCGGTGGAGCGCAACAACCAGGTCATCCAGGATTCGATGAAGGCCAACCTGGAGTGGATCAACCGCACGATCGCGGCCAACGATCTGGAAGCCGCCGGCCCGCTGCGCATCATCACCACCGAACTGGGCCGCGAGACCTATACCTTCGACATCGCGCTGCCGGTCCGCGCCAAGGGCACCGGCCCGGCCGCGCCCGCCGCTGCCGCCGAGGGTGAAGGCGAAGGCGAGGCTGACGCACAGGTCGCCGCAGCACCGGAGGCCCCGGCCACCGACGCCGCCGAGCTGTCCGATCTCGAGCTGCTGGGCCCGGTGAAGTACGTGCACCTGCCGCGCGGCCGCGTCGCCAAGGCCAACTACAAGGGCTTCATGGCCGAGCTGGACAACGTCCGCAACGCCGTGCGCGCCTGGGCGCTGACCCAGGGCTACGAAGTCACCGATCGTCCGTACGAGTCCTACCGCAACGGTATCGAGTCCGCGTTCACCGAGAACGGCGAGTTCGAAGTCTTCTGGACCTTGCGCCAGCAGCCGTAAGCGGCGGTCTTCGTACCGCGACACAGGATCACGCGCACGCCGCATCCATTGGATGCGGCGTGTTGCGTTGGGAAACCGGGCATCGTCACGGTGCCCCAGGACAGGGGGGAGTGTCTTGCGCAGATACGAAGGAAATGCATCGGGCCTGGCCGCGGCTGGGGCACTGCTGGCCGGGGTGGCAGTCGCACTGGCGGCCTATGCCAGCCACGGGATGGAAGGCGATGCGCGCGCGGCGCTGCAGTCGGCCGCGGTGTTCGCGTTCGGTCACGGCGTCGCCCTGGCCGCGCTGTCGCGGGGCCTGTGCGATCCGATGGCGAAACTGGCCTTGCTGGCGCTGCTGGGCGGCACCTTGCTGTTCGCAGGTGCCGTCGTCTCGCGCCATCTGCTCGGTGGCCCGTCGGCGTTCGCGCCCTGGGGCGGCGGGCTGACGATGTTCGGGTGGCTGCTCTACGCCATCTCGGCATTGCGCACACCGCGACGCTGAGGCCGCGCCGCCGCCTTCGAGCGGCTCAGCCGTGGCGCCAGTGCCACGGCTCGTAGACGATGCCGTGGGGATTGCCCTGCGGGTAGCTCATCGCAAAGCCGTGGTCACCGGCATGGTGCGTCAGCCAGGCAAATGCCGGCGTCGCCTCGAACGAGGTCTCCGCGCTGGGCTCGCCAGGCGTGCCGATGTCGAGCGCGCGGCCCGAATGGTGCTCGCTGTAGCCGGGGGCGGCGTTGACCTCGAGGATGGTGTCCACGTCGAGGCCGCGGGCGCGCTTGCGCTCGAAGATGCCAAGCTGGTAGTCGTGGCTGCGGTAGCCGGAAATTGCCTCCAGCACGATGCCGTCGCCTCGCGCGGCCTCGCGCATCCGCGCCCAGGCGCGAGCGGCCGTGGCTTGGAGCCACAGCGGCCGGCGGTAGCGGTCCACGCCGGCGAAGGCCAGCCAGGCAGGCTCGGGCACCAGCGACAGGCCGGTGCGGGCCGCGTAGGCCTGCGCCTCGATGCCCAGGCCGTCGAGCCGCCCCTGCAGCCGCGCGACCGGCAGCGTGTCGGCCGGGGTGGACGGGATCGCGGACGGGGACGTGTCGAGCAGGCCAAGTGCCGCATCGAGCCCGGGGCTGCGACGCCACTCGGGCAGCAGCGGCATCAGCCCTTCGGGCAGCAGCGCGGCCAGATAGCGGCCGTCGCGTTTGCGCCGCAGCACCCACGACGCGCGCACCAGCACGCGGGCATCGCGATTGGCGCGCGCACGCAGCAAGGTGGCTGGCCACAGTTCGATGTCCGGGGTGTTGACCAGAAGGGCGGCGGGCGGTCGACGCATCGCCCCAGCTTACCGGCCGGGCGCCGGCCACGCACGACGCCCGCGGGCAGTGGCGTTTACAGCACCGTGTGTGGCATCAGCAGCGGCATCAGCACGTGCAGCACCAGATCGGCCGTGAAGTGCGCCACGATCGCCATCTCCAGGCCGCGCGTCCAGTACAGCCAGCCGAACGCGATGCCGGCGAGCGCGTTGAGCAGCACTGTGCGCGCGACCACCCCGGCATCGAGCTCCCAGACGGCGGCGGCCGCCGGCAGGTGACCGGCGCCGAACAGCAGCGCCGCGCCCAGGATCGCGATCCACGCTGCGGCGGGCGGCAAGCCGCCGTCATACCCGCGGCCGCGTCGCAGCAGCCAGGTGACAGCCCAGGCCAGCAGGGTCATCAGAAACAGCCGCAGTTGCAGTTCCTCGACGATGCCGCCGTAGAACGAGGCGAGCAGCCCGTATGCCGCGCTGCGCGCGCCGTCGATGTCCTGCATCGCGACCTTGGCCGGCGGCAGCAGCAGCGGGTCGAGCAGGGCGGACAAGACCAGCACGACCACCGCTGCGGCAGCGCCCAGGCCGGCGGCGCGCCAGGGCTGCAGCGGCGCCAGTCGCGCCTGACCATGGCGGTTGAGCCAGCGTTGCAGCAGCGGTGCGCCCAGCCCGACGCGATGCCCCATGCGCAATCCGGCCCACGCCAACAGCGCGGCGAGCACGAACATCTGCATCGCCTGGATCGCGATCAGTGCCGGCAGCGACACCGGCAACGCCTCGATCTGTCCGGGGGCGAGCTGCATCAGGTACGGGAACACCGCGACCGTCGACAGCGCCGCGGCCGCGGCAAGCGCGACCGCCACGCGCAGGTCCTGACGGACGCGGGGTGCTGCGGCGGCGCTCATGTCCGGCGCTTCAGGAACAACATCATCGGTTGCCACGGTGCTGCTTGCACGACATCGACCAGCTCCCAGCCCTGCTGGCCGAGCGCCTGCAGTTCGGCTTCGACCGTCTCGGTCTTGAGGCCGAACATGCCCGGCTTGATCTCCTGCACTTTGTACTGCCAGCGCTCACTCATGCGAATCTCCCTTGGATGGCGTGCGATCGGGGTGCCCGGGGGCCGGCAGCCGGCCGGACCGGCGCAGCGCGTCGCGCAATACGTATTCGATCTGCGCGTTCACGCTGCGCAGTTCATCATCGGCCCAGCGCTGCACTGCGGCCAGCACCGTGGCATCGATCCGCAGCGGATAGGCCTTGCGGGCGCTCACCCGCGCCCGCCACGCGCGCGCCGCTTGCTGCGGGCAACGGTGTAGACGAAGGCGATCGCCAGCCCGTTGACCACGAGCACCATGACCACCGCCAGGATCGACAATCGGCGGTCGTCGTCGCCCCACAGTGCGATACCGGCCGCGGTGGCCAGCGTGGCCACGCCGACCATCCGCATCAGCCGCGCCAGTCGGCTGTCGAGCAACGCCTTGTCGCGGACCGTCATGCGACTGTCGCCGGCCAGCGGCAGCCGGCCATCGCCGAGCCAGCGCGCGAACACGAACGCCGGCAGCGCGAAGACCGCGAACACCAGCGCGACGACATGATGGGCCGCCATCAGTACAGCGAGCCGGCGTTGACCACCGGCTGGGTGCCGCGGTCGGCGCACAGCACGACCAGCAGGTTGCTGACCATTGCCGCGCGCCGCTCCTCGTCGAGTTGGACCACGCCGCTCTTCTGCAGCTCCGACAGCGCCATTTCGACCATGCCCACCGCGCCGGCGACGATCCGCGTGCGCGCCGCGATCACCGCGTTGGCCTGCTGGCGCTGCAGCATCGCGTGGGCGATCTCCGGCGCGTAGGCCAGGTGGCTGATCCGCGCTTCGAGCACCTCCACGCCTGCCGCCGCCAGGCGCTCGTCGAGATGTTCCTTGAGCCGGTCGGAGATCTCGACCGGGTGGCTGCGCAGCGAGATCTGCCCGTCCTCGTGCTGGTCGTAGGGATAGCTGGTGGCCATCGCGCGCAACGCGGCTTCGGACTGGATGTGCACGAAGCTCTCGTAGTTGTCGACGTTGAACACCGCTTCGGCCGAGTCGACCACGCGCCAGACGATCACCGCCGCGATCTCGATCGGGCTGCCGTCGAGCTCGTTGACCTTCAGCCGACCGCTCTCGAAGTTGCGCACGCGCAAGGACACCTTCTTCTTGGTCAGGAACGGGTTGTTCCAGCGCAGCCCGTTGTCCTTGGCGGTGCCGACATAGCGGCCGAACAGGCTCAGCACGGCGGCCTGGTTGGGCTCGACCATGTACAGGCCGAGCGCGGAGAACGCGATCAGTAGCGCGGCCACGACCGCAAGCACGGGTAGGGCGCCGCCGGTGTTGAGCATCATCCAGGCGCAGGCGGCGATCGCGACCAGTTGCAGGCCCACCACCGGGATGCCGGGGAAGGAGCGGATCGGATTCTCTTTCATGCGGCATCTCCCAAGAGTTCGCCAAGTGATATCGATGCGATATCATTCTGTCAAGCGGCGCTCACATGCGCCTGCCTGCCGCCGCGGCACGATGCGGATGCCCCCCAGCCCTGGAGCCCCGATGCACCGCCCTCGTCATTTCTCGATGCTGCGCGACTTCCATCTGGCCGACTGGTTCACGCTGGCCAACGCGTTCTGCGGTACCGGCGCGGTGTTTGCGGCAATGCGGTTCCTCCAGGACGGCGGCGTGCGCGATCTGATGATCGGGATGGCGCTGATTCCATTGGCGTTCGTGTTCGATGCGCTCGACGGCCGCATCGCGCGCTGGCGCAAGGTTGCCTCCACGCTGGGGCGCGAGCTCGATTCGCTGGCCGACGTGATCTCGTTCGGCCTGGCACCAGCGGCGCTGGCCTATGCCTGCGGCATGCAGGGCGGCTGGGACTGGATCGTGCTCAGTTTCTTCGTCGGCTGCGGCGTCAGCCGGCTGGCCCGTTACAACGTCACCGCTGAGACCCTGGCCGATGGCGGCGACAAAGTGAAGTTCTTCGAGGGCACGCCGATCCCCAGCAGCCTGCTGCTGGTCGTGGTGCTCGCAATCGCCGCATCGCAGGGCCGGATCGGCGATGCGCTGTGGCTGGGCGACGTTCGGCTCGGCCCCTGGTCGCTGCACCCGCTGGTGCTGATGTTCGCGCTGTCGGGGTCGCTGATGATCAGCAAGACGCTGCGCATTCCCAAGCCTTAGGGCAGCTTCGTGGCGGCTCGAGATGGGGCGTGCAAGGGCGCCGGGCGCGCCGCCGCTGTTGCTATGATCGGGCCATCGCGGCGGGAGCGAACGATGGCCAACAGTGCGTGGGACCCGGCAGCGCCGGGCGAGGAACTCGAGCGGCTCGCGCGCCGCTACTGGGATGCCTGGCAGGCCGCATTGCAACGCACGATGCCCGGCGCTGCGCCCGGCTTCCCGAACGACGCGGCCGCCCGGCCGACCGCGCCCTGGCAGGCGATGTTCGAGGCCTGGATGCCGTCGTCGCCGAGCGGCAAGGCCGGCATCGAGGACGTGTTGCAGCGCTTCAACCGGCAGGCAGGTGACTGGTGGACGCGGATGCAGCGCGTGGCCGAGGGGTTCGCCGGCCAGCAGCCGTCGCCCGAGACCGTGGCACGCACCTGGCGCGACGCGCTGGGCGGCGATGCGGCCAATCCGTTCGCACAGATGTTCGGTGGGCTGGGCGGCACCGGCGTCGAGGGCTGGGATGGCTGGCTGCGGGCGCTGCAGCCGCTGGTCGATGCCCTGCGCGGCGATGGGTCCGCTGACGGGCCCAGGCCCGCGTTGGGGCCATTGCGCGAGCACCAGTTGCGCTGGCAGGCGCTGCTCCACGCGTTCGCCGAGTATCCCAGGACGCAGCAGGCCTACCAGGGCCTGCTGTTGCAGGCCTCGCAGGCCGCGTTCGCACGCTTCGAGCGCCGACTGTCCAACCTCGATGCCGAGGCGGTGACGATCGAGTCGCCACGGGCTTTGTTCGATCTGTGGGTCGAGGCCGCCGAAGAGGCCTACGCCGAAGTCGCATTGTCGCCGGGGTTCCGCAGCGCCTATGCGCAGATGGTCGCCGGGCAGATGCGCCTGCGCCAGGCGCTGCAGCGCGAGGTCGAGCAGGCCTGTCGGTTGCTCGACCTGCCGACGCGCAGCGAACTCGACGGCGCGCACCGCAAGATCGCCGATCTGGAGCGGACCGTGCGCCGGATGCGCGATCGCCTCGATGACGTCGAGGCGGCGCGCACCGCGCCGTCAGCCGGGTCCAGTCAGGAGCCCGAGAAGCCTGCACGGCCAAGCCGCGTGCCGAAGAAGGCGGCCGCCAAGACCGCGCCGCGGCAGGCTGCGAGGAAGACCGCCGCGGCGCAGCGCCAGGGCGCAAAGCGTGCGCCCGCCAAGCGTGCGGCCAAGGCCAAGCACTTGTCGGCGACGATCCCGCAGGCGCCCGCACCGCTGACGTCCGCCAAGCCGCGGACCCGGAAGCGCTGACATGGCGGGACCGGTGCGCATCACGCCCGAACGCATTGCCGAAGAGGCCTTGCAGGTCCAGCGCAAGCTCCTGGCCGGCCTGGCGACGCTGCGCGATGTCGGCGACGTGGACTATGGCGCCACGCCCCGCGAGGAGGTCTGGCGCGACGGCAAGGTCGTGCTGTACCGCTTCATCGGCGCGCAGGCGCCGACCTCGCGTACGCCGCTGCTGGTCGCCTATGCGCTGGTCAACCGGCCGTACATGATCGACCTGCAGGCCGACCGCTCGATCGTGGCCGGCTTGCTGGCGCGCGGGCAGGACGTCTACGTGCTGGACTGGGGCTATGCCGATCGCTCGGACCGGTTCCTCACGCTGGAGGACTACATCGAGCGCTTTCTGGGCGGCGCTGTGGATCATCTGCGCCGCCGCTTCGGTCTGCCTGCGATCGACCTGCTCGGCATCTGCCAAGGCGGCACGTTCGCGCTCAGCTATGCGGCGCTGCATCCCGAGCGCGTGCGCAATCTGATCACGATGGTCACGCCGGTGGACTTCCACACCGACGACAACATGCTCGCGCATTGGGCGCGGGATCTGGATGTCGACCTGTTCGTCGAGACGCTGGGCAACGTCCCGGCGGACATGATGAATGCCTGCTACCTGATGATGAAGCCGTGGCGGCTGCTGGTGCACAAGTACGTGGGGCTGATCGACATCCTCGACGATCCGAAGGGGGTCGAGGATTTCCTGCGCATGGAAAAGTGGATCTTCGATTCGCCCGACCAGGCCGGCGAGGCGTTCCGCCAGTTCGTGCGCCAGTTCTACCAGGACAACGGCTTCGTCGCCGGCAGCCTGGTGATCGGCGAGCGCGCGGTGGAGCTGGCGCGGGTCACGATGCCGGTGCTCAACATCTACGCCGAGCAGGACCACATGGTGCCGCCCGACGCATCGCGCGCAATGCGCGGTCTGGTCGGCACCGACGACTACACCGAGTTCTCGTTCCGCGGCGGGCATATCGGCATCTACGTGTCCGGACGGGCGCAGGCGCAGGTGCCCGCGGCCATCTGCGACTGGCTCGCACAGCGCAACTGATCGCGCCGCCTAACCGCTGTCTTCCCCGTCCGTCAGGAGCCGATCGATGTCCAGCCCCGCCCCAAGCTTGAGCCGTTCCCGCAGCGACCGTGTCCTGGCCGGCGTGCTGGGCGGGGTGGCGCGTCGGTTCGACTGGAATTCCACGCTGGTGCGCGCGCTCTATGTCGTGGTGTCGGTGCTCTCGGCAGCGTTTCCTGGCGTGCTGGTCTACCTGTTGCTGTGGCTGCTGATGCCCGAAGGCGAGACCTGAGGCGATGCAGCGTGGGCGACGCCTGCCGGCCCCATTGCGTGCGCTGTTGCCGGCCTTGGGGGCGGTGTGGACCTTGCCCAATACCGCCATCGGCCTGCTCGGCGGGCTGGCCGGCCTGCCGTTCGGCGCGCGCGCCCGATGGCGCGGCGACGACTGGGCGTTGGTGTTCGACCGCTGGCCCTGGGGGCCGGGCGGGGCGATCACGTTCGGCAACACGATCCTGCATACCGGCGACTCGCTCGACTGCGCCTGCTACACGTACGCGCACCGCGCCGCACTGTGCGTGGAGGCGCCGATCCGCCTGAGCGACCACGAGCGCGCCCATGTCTACCAGTACATGGTGCTCGGTCCGCTGTTCTTGCCGTTGTATCTATTGTGCGGCGGCGTCAGCGTGCGCAACCGCTTCGAACGCGCCGCCGACCGCTATGCGCTGACCGGGCACGGTTGGTGGCCGTGGCCGACGCCGTGACTGGACGCGTCCCGATTCAGCGCCCGAGCTGCACGCAGGTTTCACCCGCCGGCATCCCGTCCGCAGCGAAGCGCCGTTCGGCGAACATGATGTCGTCGGTGCCGGCCAGGACCACGGTGCTGCTGCGCGTGCCGTAGACCGGATCCTCGATGAAGGGCGGCGACAGGCGCCGTTCCAGCGCGAGGCCGACGCCGGTATCGGGCAGTTGCGCATCGTCGGCGGGGCGCACGTCGCGCAGGCCGGCGAACAGCGGCGCCAGAGACCCTGAAGCGTCAGGCGACGCGGCCAGCCAGTCGTGCAAAGTGCGTGTGGCCGCGTTGCTCTTGGGCCAGGGCGCATCGAATGCGCCGTTGGACATCGCGTGCAATCCCGGTGCGACCTCGGCGACCGCGAAGCGGGGATGGTTGCTGGCAAACCACAGCGCGTCGCCGTCCCACAGCAGCAGGTTGAAGCGCCCGTAGCCTGCAGCATTGTCGGCCAAGGCATGGGCGAAGCGTTCGGCCGGAGCGTCGCCGCGGACGAAGTCGCGCACCAGCCAGCCGCGCGACAATGGCGCGGTCTCCGGCGCCACGCCGGCGCGGACATTGGTCACCGCCGCCAACCGGCGGCGCGACGAGGCCTGCAGCCAACTGCCACCCGACCGCAGGTCGCGGCCGCCGAACACATGCGGCGCCTCGGGGTCGGCGCCGGCCGCCGCGGTCGGACGCGCATGCGCCTCGTCGCGATTGGCGATCAGCGCCAGCGGCAGGTCGGGGCGGGTGTTCCAGGCGACGGCGATCAGGCACATGCGCCGATGCTAGTCGAATGCGGGGCGGCGCCGTGCGCACTGGCTGGGCTGCACTGCTCAAACGACGCCAAGATTGCGTCCAGGCCCGTCGGGATGCGGCCTGCTGGTACCGGAGGCGGGACTCGAACCCGCACGCTTTTAAAGGCGGTGGATTTTGAGTCCACTGCGTCTACCATTCCGCCACTCCGGCGCGGAGGGCGAGTATAGCGGATCGTCCGGCGGTGGAGCGGACAACGCATTCGCGCCATCCGAACATCCCGCCTGGCATGCTCCGCGGGCCGGCGCGTGCCGGTGGCAGCAGGAGACGGGCATGGCGGGCAGTCAACGTGGACGCGGGCGCGCAGACCGCTTGGGGCGACGGCTCGTAGGCGTGCCGGTCGGCATGCTGCTCCTGGCGCTGGCCGCATGCGCAAGCCCGTCCGGCCGGCACGTGGGCGCCGCCGAGCCCGTCGGCGAACGGGTGCTCGATCCTGCAGTGTTGCGGGTGCCGGCGCAGCCATCCGGACAGCTGCGTCTGGCGCAGGGCGTCTTCCGCGTGCACCTGAGCAACATCCGCTGCGTGCGTGCGCCCTGTCCCAACGGCTACATGGTGTCCGACGTCGAGGGACAGCCTGCGGCGTTGCGCCCCGATGTGCCCCAACCGGTGTCGCGGTTGCCGCAGCAGGTGCGCTTCGACGCGGCCTCGGGCGGGCCGATCGAAGACGGGCTGGTCGATCGGGCGCATCAGGGCGACGGGATCGTCGTGCAGGGCCGGGCCTGGCTCGACGACGGTGGCCAGACCTTGCGCGTTGAGGTCGAGCGCCTGCTCGACTAGCCGTGTTTGCAGACGCTGCGCCGCGATCTGCGCGTGCAGCTAGTCGCCTGGGTCGAAGGCGTCGGTCTGCATGAGCGTCTCGCGGCGCAGGTACCAGTCCCCATCCTGCGGATCGAACAGTGCGCAGCGCAGGATCGGCGCCTGATAGATGTGCAGCGAAACCGCGACCAGCGCGGGGTCGACGTTGCGGATGATGTGGTACTCGTGCGGCGGGATCAGGCTGCCGGCGCTGCCGGTCTGCGCCTGCACGGTGCTCGCCGGCCGGAAGCGGTGGCGCGCGCCGTCCTGGGCGAGATGTTCGTACTGCACGATCTCGAGCGCGCCGTGCCACACCCCTTCCACGCACCACATTTCGTCGTGATCGTGCAGCGGCGTGCCTTGCCCGGGGGCCCAGGTCATCGCGACGATGCTGTAGCCGTGCTGCGAGCTGCGGTAGAGCTCGCGGCGCGCGTAGTGGCCGTCGACCGGCGCATGCACGCACGGCGGCAGGCGCACCGCAGGATCGCGGATCAACGCCTGCATCGTCTCGCGCAGCGCCGCGGTGACGGTATGCGCGTCGTCGTGGACAAGTGCGGCATCGACAGCGGCGATCAGCCGATCGCGGCCTGGATAACGGATGTCGGGCAGTGGCGAGGTGGTCTCGGGCATGCGGTCCAGTCTAGCCGCTGCGATCGGTGCGCCGTGTCGCGGCCCTGCGCTCAGGGCGCGAGCGCATCGAGGAAGCCGCGCAGCGCCGGCCCGAAGCGAGCGATGTCGACCAGGAACGCGTCATGGCCCTGCGGCGACGCGAGCGGCAGGAACTGCGCATCGACACCGCCGGCGCGCAAGCCGTCGGCGATCTGGCGCTGTTGCTGCAACGGGAACAGGATGTCGGTGTGCACGCCGATGCTCAGCGCGCGCTCGACCCGCAGCGCCGCCAGGCCCGCATCGGTATCACCGCCGCAGTGATCGCCGATGTCGAACCAGTCCATCGACCGGCTCAGGTAGAGATAGCAGTTGGGATCGAAGCGGCGTACGAAGCGCCGCGCATGGCCTTCGAGGTAGCTTTCTACCTCGAACTCCAGGCCGAATGGATCCTCGTCGTCGCGGCGGTCCGACTCCAGGCGCACGCGCCCGAAGCGGCCGTCCCATTCGAGCGCCGAGCGATAGGTGATGACGCCGAGTTTGCGCGCCATGCGCATGCCGCTCTCGGGGTAGGCCGCATCACTGTAGTCGCCGCCGTTCCACATCGGGTCGAGCCGGATCGCCTCGCGCTGCAGGGAGCGGATCGCGATCGAGAACGGCAGCGCGCGCGCCGCGCCGCAGATGTTAACGTGCGTGCGTGCCAGGCCCGGGTGGCGTGCCAGCAGCGACAGCGCGGTCATGCCGCCCATCGAGTTGCCGATCACGCAGGCCAGTTGCGCGATGCCCAAGGCACGCACGACATGCGCGGCGGCGTCGGCGACGTCCTCGATCGCCAGTTCGGGAAACGCCAGGCGATACGGCGCGCCGGTGGCCGGATCGGCCGAGGCCGGCCCGGTGGAGCCCTTGCAGCTGCCCAGCGAGTTGACGCAGACCACGAACCAGCGATTGGTGTCGATCGGACGGCCCGGGCCGACCATCGCCTCCCACCAGCCCGGCGACGGGTCGTCGCTGTGCGCGGCGGCATGGGCGTCGGGCGACAGGCCGGTGACGATCAGGATCGCATTGCCGGCGGCGGGGTCGAGCCGGCCCCAGGTCTCATAGGCGACGCGTGCGCCGTGCAGCATGCCGCCGCGTTTCATCGGGAACGGCGAGGGCAGCGCGACGAAGCGGCTGCCCGGCGGGATGAATTCGGTCATCGGATCTGGCGCCCGGAGGCGCGATGGCGTGCGGGTGGCGCGTGGCGTTGCATGATCGCGGTTCGACCGGCGAAAAGCCATCGCCAGCCGCGCCCCTCGCCGCTAGGGGCGGGGGGCTTCGATCACCAGCTCGATCGTGTCCGTGGTGGGCAGGCTCACGCGCACCGGCGCCGATTCCAGGTCGTCGGCGCTGCGCTCGGCGATGCCGCGGGCCGCAATCCGGGCGACGACTTCGACCTCGTCGAGCGCCGACAGCGGCTGGGTCGGCATCGGGCTGTCGCCGTCGTCGAGCACGATGTCCAGCGGCAGCGCGGACAGGCGGTGGCGCTGCGCGGCCACCGGCATCGGCGGGCCGCCGGGCTGGCGGGCCATCACGAACACACTGGCCTCGGGCGGCAGTCGCGCGGCCAGGGCCGCAGGGTCGCCCGCGATGCGCACGCGCACGTGCAGTGCGCGCGCCGGGACCGCGGCCGTCGCCTCGGTGGCCGGGGCGGTCGACGCGGGCATGCCCGCAGCCTCGCGTGCGGCAGCGATCTGCTCGCGCAGCGTCGCGGCGGTCTCGCCGTCGAGCTGGGCCAGCAGCGGCTCCCAGGTCGCGACCGCAGCCGCATCGTCGCCAGCCTGGCGCTGGGCGATGCCCAGGAACCAGCGCGCGTGCTGCTGTTCGGGATTGCGTGCGAGCACCGTGCGCAGGATCTCGACGGCGGTCTGATCGAAGCGGCGCTGTGGATGCGCCTCGGCGCGCGCCCGTGCGTACTCGACCTGCAGCGCATCGTCGTCGGGCAGCAGCTTGGCCGCACGCTCGATCGCGTCGCGCGCCTTGCCCGGCTCTTGCATCGCCGCATAGCTGCGGCCCAGCAGCAGCCAACCTTCGGGCTGGCGCGGGTCGCGTTCCAGGTCGGCCTGCAGCCGGGTGATCGCCTCTTCCAGCGAACCGGGCGCGCGCAGCGATTGCGGATCGAGCGCGGCGGGGGTGCCGACGATCGTGTACAGGCCGCCGACCAGCACCGGCACCAGCACGGCCACCGCCAGCGCCACGCGTGGCGCCCCGGCGCGCAGGGCGTGGACCAGCATGGCGACGGTCGCCAGCGTGATGCAGATCGCGATCGCAACGAAAACGGCCATTACCACTCCTGGGAGTCATCGATCGGCGACAGTGGCTCGCGGCGACGCGCGGCCACGATCCGCCAGATCACCACGCCACCGGCACCGAGCACCACCAGCGGGCCGAACCACAGCAGCCAGGTCGCCGGCCCGACGCGCGGGCGATAGAGCACGAACTCGCCGTAACGTGCGACCAGATGCTCGCGGATCTGCGTATCGCTTTGCCCGCGACGCATCAGCGTGAGCACTTCGCGGCGCAGGTCGTGGGCGATCTGGGCATTGGAATCGGCCAGCGACTGGTTCTGGCACATCACGCAGCGCAGCTCGAGGATCAGGCTGCGGAAGCGCTTTTCCTCGGCGGGGTTCTCGAATGTCAGCGGCGCCGGATCGACGGCGGCCTGCGCGCGGGCCGCGGGCGGCCAGGCCAGGCACAGTGCCAGCGCGAGCAGCAGCGCACGGATCATGGCGCCTCCAGCCGTTCGACCTGCGGCAGCAGTTGCGTGCGCAGCACCTCAGGGGTCATCGGGCCGACGTATTTCCAGACGATGGTGCCGTCGCCATCGACCAGGAAGGTCTCCGGTGCGCCATAGATGCCCCAGTCGATCGCCGCGTGCCCCTCGTAGTCCACCAGCACCAGCCAGTACGGATTGCCGAACTGCTCCAGCCAGCGCAGCGCATCGCTGTGCTCGTCCTTCCAGTTGTAGCCGATGACGCGCACCCGCTTGGTCTTGGCGAACTCGCTGATGACCGGATGTTCCTCGCGGCAGCCCGGGCACCAACTGCCCCAGACGTTGAGCAGGTAGGGTTCGCCGCGCAGTTCGGCCGCGGTCACCATTCGGCCCGGTTCGTGCAGCACCGGCAGGCGAAAGTCCGGCGCGGGCTTTCCGATCAGCGGCGAGGGGAGGGCGTCGCGGTTGGGATTGCGGCTGAGCCAGACGCCTGCGGCGAGCAGCACGGCGATCGCGGCGAAGACCGCCAGCGGCAACCAGCGGCCGTGGGAGCGGCGGGTCGGGGACGTGGTCATGCGGACGGCTCCCTGCGCGGCGATGGCGGGCGGCGGAAACGGCGATCGCCGGCGACGACGAATGCCCCCAGCGCCATCAGGAACGCGCCGGCCCAGATCCAGCGCACGAACGGCTTGACGTGCACACGCAATGCCCAGGCATCGCCACCGAGCGGCTCGCCGAGCGCGACGTAGACGTCGCGAGTCACGCCCGCGCGGATCGCGCTTTCGGTCATCACCTGGCCGCCGCTGACGTAGGCGCGTTTCTCCGGATGCAGCGTGGCGATCAGGCGGTCGTCGCGCAGCATGCGCACGGTACCGCGGTCGGAGATGTAGTTCGGCCCCTCATGGTGCTCGACGCCATCGAGCACGAACGCATCGCGGCCCATCTCCAGCGTCTGCCCGGGCGCCAGTGCGACTTCGCGTTGGACGTTGAGCGCCTCGACCAGCAGTGCGCCGACCAGGAACACCGCGATGCCCAGGTGGCCGAGCAGCATGCCGGTCATCTCGGGCGTGAAGCGCCTGGAGCCGGTGCGCAGCCGCACCCAGACGAAGCGCAGCGTGCCGGCGGCGACCCACACCGCGCCGGCGATGCCCATCGCAACCTTCCACGGGCCCTGCGGAGCGAGATAGAAGCCGACCGCGCCCAGCACCAGTGCGAGCACTGCCCACGGCGCGAGCATCCGCAGCGGCCGGCTGGCGGCATCGTTCTGCCAGCGGGTCAGCGGCCCGAACGGCAGCAGCAGCACCAGTGGCGCCATCAGCACCAGGAACAGCAGCGAGAAGTACGGCGGACCGACCGAGATCTTGCCAAGGTCCAGCGCATCGGCCAGCAGCGGATACAGCGTGCCCAGCAGCACCATCGCGCACGCGGCCACCAGCAGCAGGTTGTTGGCCAGCAGCAGCGTCTCGCGCGAGGTCGCGGTGAACGGCTTGCCGCCGCGGCCATCGGGTGCGCGCAGCGCATAGAGCAGCAGCGAGCCGCCGACGACGATCCCCAGGAACACCAGGATGAACAGGCCGCGCGCCGGATCGGCGGCGAAACTGTGCACGCTGGTCAGCACGCCCGAGCGCACCAGGAACGCGCCCAGCAGCGACAGCGAGAACGTGGCGATCGCCAGCAACAGCGTCCAGCCGTGGAAGCTGCCGCGCTTCTCGGTCACCGCCTGCGAATGAAGCAGCGCCGCGCCGGCCAGCCAGGGCATGAAGCTCGCGTTCTCGACCGGATCCCAGAACCACCAGCCGCCCCAGCCCAGCTCGGCATACGCCCACCAGGAGCCGAGCGCGATGCCGATGGTCAGGAAGGCCCAGGCCACGTTGGTCCAGGGCCGCGTCCAGCGCAGCCAGCGCGCATCGATGCGGCCGTCGAGCAGCGCGGCGATCGCGAACGCGAACGGCACCATGAAGCCCGAGTAGCCGATATAGAGCATCGGCGGGTGCACGATCATCCCCGGGTCCTGCAGCAGCGGGTTGAGATCGCGGCCGTCGAGCGGCATCGGCAGGATGCGATCGAAGGGATTGCTGGTGAAGATCAGAAACGCCAGGAAGCCGAAGCAGATCGCGCCCATCACGCCGAGCACGCGGGCCAGCACCAGGTCGGGCACCTCGCGCGAGCCCCAGGCCACGGCGCCGTTCCAGCACGCCAGCAGGAACACCCACAGCAGCAGCGAGCCTTCGTGACCGCCCCAGACCGCCGTGATCCGATAAATCATCGGCAGCAGCAGGTTGGAGTTCTCGGCCACGTAGCGCACCGAGAAGTCCTGCACCATGAAGGCGACGGTGAGCAGCCCCCAGGCGGCGAGCAGCAGGATCGCCTGCGCGTAGGCGGCCGGTCGCGCCGTCGCCATCCACGGCGCGATGCCGCGACGTGCGCCGAGCAGCGGCAACAGGGTCTGCAGCAGTGAGGCGACCAACGCCAGCAGCAGAGTGATCTGACCGAGTTCAGGCAGCATCGGTACGCTCCGGGCGCGGCCCGCAGACCCAAGCCGTCATTGCGCGCCCTCGGCCGGCGTCGCGACCCCGTGCTTGTCGTGGGCCAGGCCCATCTTGTCGGCGACCTCCTTGGGCACGTAGGTCTCGTCGTGCTTGGCCAGCACCTGCTCGGCGACGAACACGCCGTCGGCCATGCGCCCGGTCGCGACCACCGCCTGGTTCTCGCGGAACAGGTCGGGCAGGATGCCGGTGTAGCTGACCGGCAGTTCTGCATCGCCATCGGTGACGCGGAAATGCGCCTCCATCGATCCGCTCTCACGCGCGAACGAGCCGTCGGCGACCATCCCGCCGAGGCGGAAGCGCGCCTCGCCCGAGGCGACCGCCGGCCCTGCGGCGCCGCCCAGCACCTCGGCCGGGGTGTAGAGATAGGAGACGTTGCGCTGCAGCGCGAAGGCGATCAGCGTGGCCGACAGCGCACCGGCGGCGGCGAGCGCGACGACGAAGCCCAGGCGGCGTTTGCGGATGGGGTTCATCGGGTCAGCTCCGTATCGGGGGCGGGAACGACGGAGGCCCGGCGGCGGGCCTCGAGGGTGCGCACCGCACGCAGCGTTTGCGCGATGCGGATCCGCGGGGCGACGAAGTCCCACACCAGCACGGCTGCGAACACCGCATAGGCGGCGATGACGTATTCCAGATAGCTCATGCGCGTTCTCCCGGTGCGCCGGCCATCCGCCGCACCCAGTCCTTGCCCGCCTCGCGGCGCAGGTTGTCGGCGCGTGCGCGCGCCAGCAGCGACCCGACGAACCAGAACTTGGTCGCCACGATCATCCACAGCAGCGGGCCGATCATGCTCGCGTCCATGCTCGACTGACCGAATACGCGGATCGTCTGTCCCTGGTGCAGCGAGTCCCACCACACCACCGAGTAGCGGATGATCGGCAGCAACGCGACCCCGACGATCGCCAGCAGCGATGCCGCGCGCGCCGCCGTGCGGCGGTCCTCGATCGACTGGTACAGGCCGATCACCCCGAGGTAGAGGAACAGCAGGATCAGCTGGGTGGTCAGGCGCGGGTCCCAGTCCCACCAGGTGCCCCACATCGGCTTGCCCCAGATCGACCCGGTGACCAGCGTGATCACAGTGAAGGCTGCGCCGATCGGCGCGCAGGCCATCGCCAGGATCTCGCACAGCTTGATCCGCCAGACCAGCGCGATCGCGCCGTAGAGCGCCATCAGCGCGAACACCGCCAGACTCATCCAGGCGCTCGGCACATGGATGTAGAGGATCCGGAAACTGTCGCCCTGCTGGTAGTCGGCCGGGACCTGGAACAGCGCACCGTACAGGCCGACGGCCATCGTCAGCAGCCCCAGCCCGTAGGCCCACGGCGCCCAGCGCCGCGCGAAGCGGTCGAATGTCGGCGGCGAGCCGAGCTGATGGAACCAGAGGACGATGGGATTCATGCGGGCAGGCGTGCTGGCGTGGACGGGCTGGCGGAATCGTGCGGCGCGGCATCCGGCCGCGGGCGGAACGGTGGCGCGTCGATGGCGGGCGGTCGCTGCATGCGGTCAGGTCAGCGCGATGCGAATGGCGGCGGCGGCAGCGACGGGCGCCAACACCACGGCGGCGGCGAGGCCGGCACCGAGCAGCAGCAGGCCGCCGGTCGGATCGTGGCCCTGGGCCGAGATCGCCACGCTGCCGGCCCCGAACACCAGCACCGGGACGTACAGCGGCAGTGCGAGCAGCGCCAACAGGATACCGGAACGCCGCATGCCGATGGTCAGCGCGGCGACGACCGCGCCGAGCAGGCTCAGCAGCGGCGTGCCCAATGCCAGTCCCACCAGCAGCACCGGCAATTGCGCGCGCGGCAGTCCAAGCAGTTCGGCCAGCAGCGGCGTGGCCAGCAGCAGCGGCAGCGTCGTGGTCGCCCAATGCGACACCGTGCGCACCAGCACCAGCCAGGCCAGGGGGACCGGGGCGAGCATCCATTGCTCGAGCGAGCCGTCGTCGGCGTCCCCGCGGAACAGCGTGTCGAGGGCCAGCAACCCCGACAGCAGCGCCGCGACCCACAGCACGCCCGGCGCGACCCGGGCCAGCATCGCCGCGTCGCTGCCCAGCGCCAGTGCAAACAGCACGATCACGATCAATGCGAACAGCGCCGGCTGGAGCGCGTCGCCGCGCCGGCGCCACAGCAGTCGCAGGTCGCGCGCGATCAGCGCGCGGGCACTGCCGGCCAGCGTGGGCAGCGGTGTGCTCATGCGGCCGGGTCCAGGCACAGCTCGCGCGTGCGCACCGGCGGCGCGGCGTAGGCGCCGTGGGTGGTGACCAGCGCCGCGCCGCCGTCGTCGAGTTGGGCACGGACCATGCGATTGACCAGCTCGATGCCCTGCAGGTCGAGATTGGCGTAAGGCTCGTCGAGCAGCCACAGGGGCGCGGGCGACATCCACAGCCGCGCCAGCGACAGCCGCTTCTTCTGCCCGGCCGACATCTGCCGCACCAACAGATGCGCGTGCGCGGCCAGCCCGACGACACCAAGCGCGCGCTCGGCGGTCTGGCTGGCCCGGCAGCCCTGCAGGCGCGCCAGGAAGGCGAGGTTCTCGGCCGCGTCCAGGTCGGCCTTCAGCCCTGGCAGATGGCCCAGATAGGCCATGGTGCCGGCGCGCATCGCGCGCGCGACCGGGCGGCCGGCGACCTCGACCGTGCCCTCGTCGGCCTCGAGCAACCCGGCGAGCACGCGCAGCAACGTGGTCTTGCCGACGCCGTTGCCACCGCGCACCAGCAGCGCTTCGCCGGACTGCACCGCGAAGTCCAGCGGCCCGAAGACCGGCCGCTCGTCACGCGAGAAGCGCAGGCCGCGGGTGGCGAGCAGGGGCGAAACAGCAGCAGGCATGGGCGGGCGGTCGGCGGGCGGAAGGGCCGCGTCGGAGTTGCATTCTAGGGACTGCCGCCGACCCCGGCATTGCGTTGGGTCAATGCCGCCACCGATGCCCGCCCCTAAAACCGGGGTCCAAAAACGGGGTCAGCGTGAAAAATAAAAGGGAAAAATAAAAGATTACCCGCTTTTTGTGTGGGGGGGCCCCA
>NZ_JBDJMI010000023.1:0-64280 GCF_039673825.1 Luteimonas sp. TWI662
GCCTGCCGAAGGTGATCCGGACCGACAACGGCAAGGAATTCTGCGGCAGGGCGATGGTGGCTTGGGCGCACGAGCGTGGCGTGGCGTTGCGCCTGATCCAGCCGGGCAAACCGAACCAGAACGCCTACGTCGAATCGTTCAACGGGCGCCTGCGCGACGAATGCCTCAATGAGCACTGGTTCCCGACACTGCTGCACGCGCGGACCGAGATTGAGCGTTGGCGGCGGGAGTACAACGAAGAGCGGCCGAAGAAATCGCTCGGCGGGCTAACGCCTGCCGCCTATGCCCAACAGCTGGCGGTGAAACCGCTACGATAAGAGCCGGACTCCAGACAGCTCCGCTACTGAAAGCGGGGGGACGTCGCTGGTACAACGGCTTCCGCGACTATGACGGGCGTACCGGGACGTACTTGCAGAGTGATCCGATTGGTTTAAGGGGAGGGGTAAATACCCACGGATACGTCGGTGCTAACCCGATCTCGAATGTCGACTTTTTGGGTTTGCAGGGACATCACTATGTCCCTCGTCAGATAATAAATCGCTACAATTTTTCTCTCGAAGCCAGGGGGGTATTCCAGAATTCGACCACTGGAAAGGTGTAGCATTACTTTGATCGAGGTCATCGGTCGTACAACCAGGCAGTTGGAAGTCATGTGTAAAACTTCCTGAGTCGAAATAATATTGACCCTTCGAAGATGACTGCGCAGCAGGCCCAACAGTGCTTGGATGAGGTTAAGGCATCGCAGCAGCCGGAAATTAAAGATTATCTGCAGCACCTAAGAAATGGGGGTGGATTATTTCGTGATCCCATGAGCTGCCTTTTCTGTAGTATTTTGCTACCCAGGCATGAGGAGTCGCCGGAGTACAATGGACCGCCAGTCATCTGACTTCGATTTTGTTGAGAGCCTCTACTTGCGGGGGCTTGCGGGCCGGGCTGATAAGGACCTGTCCAGTCTTCCTGCTCCAGTGCGAGCAGTTGTTACTGCTTGGTGGGCTAAGGGAGTGATAGACAATGGTGGGTTCTCGTATTTGTATGGTTTTCCAGTCGAGATAGACGACATTGAGAGTGCGTTCAGAGAGGTTGGCGCGGATAGTGCAGCAAATGCTTGCGTGAATTATAAATTAATTGTTTCTAGCGGCCGGCTTCTTGGAAGCACATCAACAGGGGTGTCCTTTAAAAATGATGATCTTAAAGGTGCGCGCCTAGAGCTTTTGGAAGAGTGTGATCAAACTATTTGGGGGGACGAAAATTTCGATTCATTAGTGGCAGATTACATCCGATCGCATTGGGATGATTTTTCAGCCTTCGGGTAGCCCATCTTTGCCATTATTGTTTTATTTGCGGTAGTTAGCATTCCACTTTCCTTTTCTTCGTGCTGACGCGAGTCCTGATACGCAACCCTACGGCTCCAGCACCCAATCGTTATGCCTCGGGTGATAGGTCGGGTGCTCCTTCATGTAGGCCTTCACTTCATCCATGGCGTCAGCTTCGCGCTTGAAATCCGCCTTGCGCTTGTCCGGGTCGAGGAACGTGACATAAGTGGGCGCGCCACGGTTCTTCTCCCACTCCTGCTTGAAGTGCGCGAACTCGTCGCGGTGGAAGTCGAAGATGCTGCGGTCTTCCGGCGCCTGGCGGCCGCCCCAGTCGGCGCTCTTGAGTGCCCGGGCGTTCTTGACGTGATCGCTGTGCAGGTTGTCGAACTCGCCCAGCGTGGTGCGTGCGTAGTCGTATTTGACGTTCCAGTCGGACTGCATGACGCCGTCGTCGGCCAGTGCGTTGAACCAGTCGTGCTGTTTGAGCGCCCGGATGACGCGTAACGACGGCAGCTGGCTGGCCTACACCTACGACGGACTGGGGCGGCTGATCGGGAGCACGAGCGGCGATGCCACGCTCGCTTACGGGTACGACTGGTGCGGTAATGGCAAGGGCCGCTTGTGCAACGCCGACTCTCCAACGAGCACCCGTCACTTCGGCTATACCCCTGAGGGCGCCATCGCTATCACACGCGATGTGACGCCGACCTCGGACGATTGGACGCACTACGCCTACGATGCAGTCGGCCGTCTCGGTGGCATTAGCTATGCTAGTGGCACGTCTGTGGGTTACGGCTACCATCGAGGCAGGCTCGCTGTAATCCAGGCCACGATCAGCGGTGTTACCCGCACTGTGGCCGATCAGTTCAAGTACTCGCCAACAGGGGCGATGACGCGAATGGTGTACGGCAACGCCACTGTGAAGGATCGCGAGTACGATCTGGACGGCCGTTTGACGATCACCCACGACCACGGGTGGCTTGGTCACACTTACGGCTACAACGCCGTTGACGAAGTGATCTCTATCCAGAATTGGTCGCGAACGCAGTACAACCAGGACTTCAGTTATGACACGTTGTCCCGGTTGACCAGTATCGCTTCGCCCGCGGGCAACCAGAGCTTTACGTTCGATGCCAACGGCAATCGGACGTATCACCAGTGGCTATCAAATGAGAGCTACACCACGCAGCCGGGCAGCAATAGGCTGTTGTCGTCGGATCATCAATTCACTTACGACGGACGTGGCAACCGGCGGACGAAGTCATGGAATGGATCGAATTCGACTTACCACTATGATGGATTCAACCGTCTGTCATCAGTCTCGCGCGATGTGGGGGTAACCGACACCAATCCGAACTACGTCACCACGACATATCCAGCGGGAACCACGACGTATGTGGTCAATGCTCTTGGTCAGCGGACAGCCAAGAGCGGACCGTTGGGCAGCACTCGATTCGTACACGGCGGGCAAAACACGCTGATGTCAGAGGTGACGAGCGGGCAGTGGACCGATCATATCTGGATGGGCAGCGAGCCGATCGGCTTCGTGCGAGGTGGGCAGCTGTACTTCACGCATGCGGATCGGCTAGGGCGCCCGGAGATAGTGACCGACACGAGCGGCCGACATCGCTGGTATGCCGCAAATTATGCGTATGATCGCGTCGTGCTCGACAGCACGATCGGCGACTACAACTTGGGATTTCCCGGGCAGTACTACGATGCGGAGACCGGCTTCTGGTACAACGGCTTCCGCGACTATGACGGACGTACGGGAACCTACCTCCAGAGCGATCCGATCGGGTTGAGGGGCGGGTCCAATACATACAGTTATGTTTCAGAAAATCCGATTAACGCGATTGATCCCCTTGGTCTCGTGGGATATATATGCAGGAGGGGTGAGAATGTGGGTATTGCAATACCCATTAATTTCAAAGGGGCGATGCCGGAGCAAGTGGGGGAAATTACCAGAAATATCGAGTCGAGATGGTCTGGGAGATTTGGTAGTTTGAACGTAAAAACAGTGGTCTTGCCGCAGGCGGCATGGGACCCGGGGAACACCAACCAAATTGCCGTGAATGCCGGGTCAGATACGTCTTGGGTTGAAACGTCGGACAGAAATTGGGGAGTTTGGTACATGTCAAACTCATGGGGTGGGGCGACCTTTGCGCATGAGGCCGGGCATTTATTGGGTTTGGATCATGGTTCCGGCATTATGAAGGGGAAAGGTCTTTCTGGGGCTTCTGTCAATGAGCAGAATGTTCGTGATGTTCTTGCGTTTGGGAACAGCTATGTGCGGTATAGCTGTGGCTGCCCTTAGGAATTCCCTCAACTGGCCATCTGGGGCCTTCGTTTGCTTATTGATCTTGGTTACTTTGGCTGCTTGCGATACAGGGTTGAATTCTGAGGAGTGCGAGCTTGTTCTTGATCGGGAGGCTGATCTTAGAAGATCTTTATTCGGCGAAGAGGTCGACTATTCCTATTTTGAGCGCAGAAGAGGTGTAAGAATGCGGGGATGCGTGGAGGGGCGAACTTACACCAGGAAGGACTATGTCTGTATAAAGAGCGCCACAGATGAAGAGGCCGTAGGTAAGTGTATGGCTAGGGCTCACGAGAGATCGAATTAATTGCTAAGGGGTGCTGGGCGCGCAAGTTGACTTCGTCGTGCAAGCTTGATTGGCAGGTCGCAGGCTCGGATGGTGGTTGAGTAGCAGTTAAGCCTGTCAACAGCTTGGTCGCGGATTTTCCTTGTTCCTGGAAGTGGAATATTACAAATGGACATTGGCAGTTCACCTGTGGATGGAAGCGCTTTGATCGAGTTCGGCTTCAGGGGGTGTACTTTTAGGGCTGCTTCGCTAGATCTGACAAGAGTATTAATCGGACCATTCCTTTTCCTGCTAATTGGGTCTCGCGCCAGGAGATCGTTTCGTCCGTAATGGCCGCCGTTCTGGCCTCGTCTGCGTGAAAGGTAATCCGAACTCGTCCGTAAAGCTTCTGGATGTGCGGAGTGGGCAGCAACTATCTATGCTATTGGCCTTCGGGAGCAGTCATGAGATTGGAAAGTCGGAGGTCCGAGTACGTGCATGGTCAGATGTTGTGCGCGACTGTAGCTACTGCCGGCGCGGGCGTAGCAACTGGATCTAAGGCCGTGGCGAGCTTGGCATTGGGTGGTGAGGCGGTTGCCACACCGACTTCAAGCGAGTGCGGGTGCGGTCGTTGATGCTTTGGATATATTTATTCTGTGTTTTTCTTCTGCTCGTCATGATGGTGACAAGAGAGGCGGCGGTTTTTCGTCTTCGGACAAGCAGGCGCAGTGATTGGGAGAGGCTTGGAAGCCCTGAGTTATTGGAGAGAGATGTCTTCCTGAAGAAGTTTCCGTATCTCGGTTGGGCCGACGTGTACAGGACCTCAGGCTTGGTTGATCGATTCGTGCTCGTCGTATTCCTGAGTTCTCATGTGCTGTTTGTGATGTTCGCTTTGATCTCACTTGTGATGTTTGCTCGAGCAGGTGGATTTAGCTAGGGTCATGCGCGGCGATCAATGCATGCTTGATGGCGACCGTACGCAAGTACTACTTAATCCGGATGGGCGTCGGTTCTGAGAATCACTGGTCCGGTGGAGGGCAGCAATCGTCCGCACAGTCATCTCGCTCTGCGATCCCACTGGACTTCGGCATGGTCATGCCTCCCCCGATCTCGGTCGAGCGTCGGGGACCATCAATCTGAGCGCACACACCAGATGTAGTGCCGCTGACCAGCCCTAATTAGCGCGGGATGCTATGAGCTCGCAATCAGTCCGATAACGGCGTGGCCTCAGGGCTCCAGCACCCAATCGTTATGCCCCGGGTGATAGGTCGGGTGCTCCTTCATGTAGGCCTTGACCTCGTCCATGGCGTCGGCTTCGCGCTTGAAGTCCGCCTTGCGCTTGTCAGGGTCGAGGAACGTGACATAAGTGGGCGCGCCACGGTTCTTCTCCCACTCCTGCTTGAAGTGCGCGAACTCGTCGCGGTGGAAGTCGAAGATGCTGCGGTCTTCCGGCGCCTGGCGGCCGCCCCAGTCGGCGCTCTTGAGTGCCCGGGCGTTCTTGACGTGATCGCTGTGCAGGTTGTCGAACTCGCCCAGCGTGGTGCGTGCGTAGTCGTATTTGACGTTCCAGTCGGACTGCATGACGCCGTCGTCGGCCAGTGCGTTGAACCAGTCGTGCTGTTCGTTGGCGGTCTTCTTGGCCTTGGCGTTGCCTGTGAACACCGAGATCAGCTCGGAGACGGCGGTGAGCACGAAGCCCACCGGGCCCGCACCGCGTGCGATCGCGCCGGCGATCCGCTGGCCGGCCACCGCGGCGCCTTCGCCGCCGGCGGCGGCCAGGAACCGGTTCACGCCCGGACGCAGTTGGCCGTCCTTGGTCAGTTCGCCGACGATGCCGGTGAGCGCATCGGTCGAGCCGGAAATGACGCCGAGTACGCCGGCGGCCCGGTCGGCATCGGAGTCGGCATCGCCCAGGCCCATGCCGCCGGTGACGACACCGAGCATGCCGGTCGCGTGGCCGTTCAGCTTGGAGGCCACCTTCATTGTCGCGTCTACGCGCCGGTCGAACTTGCTGTCGCTGGCATCGCCCAGTCGGTCCTTGAGGCCGTCGGCGATCTTGTCCTGGTCCGGGACGGCGAGCTTGCCGGGGCCGTGGGGCGCGTCGGCGACTGCGTTGCGATAGGTGCGGGTAGCGTGATTGGTGTGAACGCTCTCCAGCCCCAGGCGCTTGGTGTCCTCGTTGCGCATGCCCAGTAGATCGGTCGCCGAGCCGTCGAGGGTCGAGGCCACGTTCTTGAGCAGGGTGGGCCCGCTTTCAAGCGATGCGGCCATGCCCAGCACGCCACCCACGGTGCCGAGGATTTCCTCGGGCGTTTCGCCCAGCCCGTCGCGCACCAGCGAGCGGATCGTCTGGGTCATGCCGATCGCACCGGTGACGGCCGGCAGCAGGCCGTTCGAGGACAGGTCGCTGACCAGGCTGCGCATGTCGGACTGGGCGCGCTTGTCGCTGGCGAACATGGTGTCGGAGAAGACCTGGTCGATGTCGTCGTGCCCACCGTTGCGCATGCCGTCGAGCAGCTTGGAGAAGTCCTGTTTGACGGTGTCGTCGGCCTTCAGCACGCTGTCGAGCTTGCCTGCCATGTCGAAGGGCAGTTCCGCCTTGCCGATGCCGTTCTTGATCGCACCCAGGCCCGCGTCCACCGCATCCACGCGTGCCTCCGAGCTCACGAGCTCGGGATCGGCGAAGACCGTGTCGATCTCGCCGGCCAGCGCATTGAGCGCGAAGGTCTGACCGGCTTCGCCGGCGCGTTCGGGGTCGATCAGCGCCAGTTGCGAGAGTGCGTCCTCGACGTCGGCTTTCGCCAGTGGGCGTTCGCTTGCGTCGAGCTGGTTGGCTTCCTTCACGTAGTCGGCGCTGCCGACGACCTTTTCCAGGCGATCGGCCAGCTTGTTGCGCTCGTCTTCCGGCACTTTGCCGACGGCCTCGGTGAGCTTGGATTGGTAGAGTTCGGCGACCTGTTCGTTGCGCATCGCCGAATCGAGTTCGCGATTGACCGCGCGCTCGTCGAAGATCTCCTGCATGTCCGCCTGCTCGAGTCGGACAAGGTTCTCGGTGCGAGTCCGGGTGCTCTTGAACGCACCGCTGATGCGGTCCTCGTAGACCGGATGGATCGGGCGTCCGTTGGTGACCGCGCTGCGCGCTTCGACCAGGCGCAGGAACTGGGCCTGGGCGCTGCCGTCGTAGAGGTCGCTGCGCCCTTTGATCTCGTCGATCGTCAGCTTCATCGCGGCCTCGCCGACGCTGAGCTTTTCGCCGTCCTGTTCGACGTCGGTCTTCAGGGCGAACAGGTCGGTGTCCTTGCTCGCGGGCAGGCGCGCGTTCTCGCGGGTCTGGTCGACAGTGCCTTGGCCGTCATCGAGATACTTGCGCTCGGCCAGCGCGTGCAGGTCCGGGGCGTCCGAGGGGCTGACCGCCAGCTTGTCCCCTCCCTTGGTGTCCACGCGCAGCCAGCCGTCGTCGAACTCGCCGGGGTAGGACACTTGCTTGATGTCGTCGTAGACCACGTCCTCCTTGGCCCCGGCCACCTTGTAGCCGTCCTCGGTCACGGACTTCGGGGCGGCCTTGTCTTTGTCCTTGTCGTCGCCGGGGGCCGGCTTGCGTGCGCGCTCGTCGGCCTTGTCGGTATCGATGAACTCCGATGCGCGGCTCTCGTCGATGTGGCCATCGGCATAGCCGCGCTCGACACTGTCGACGACGCGCTTGCGATCGCTGTCGTCGATGCGGCCCTGGTCGACCAGCTTGTCGAGGCGGTCGCTCTGCAGCCAGGAGCCGAGCGCGCCCTTGTCGCGTTCGAACACCACGCCCATGAACCGGCCGCGATCGTTGTCGTCCAGGCCACTGAGGAACCGGTCGTCGGTGGCCAGGGCCGCAAGCCGCTTGTCGTAGTCGTCCTTGCGCGCGCGGCGTTCGCCGACGTCGTGCAGCGACTTGTGCAGGTCGACGAGGTCGTCCTTGCTCGGTGCGTCCGATGGCCGGTCGCTCGCCTTGTCCACCTTGGCGGTGTCGATGAACTCCGACGCCTTGTCCGGCTCCACATGCTGGTCGGCGTAGCCGCGCTCGACGGCATCGACCACCCGCCGCCGGTCGTTCTCGCCGAGCCGGCCGTCGTCGACCAGCTTGTCGAGACGATCGCTCTGCAGCCAGGATTTCAGCGCGCCCTTGTCGCGGTCCAGGATCGCGCCCAGGAAGCGCCCGCGGTCCTCTTGGCTGAGCGTTGGCAGGAATTCGGAGGCCAGCGCCTGCAGGCGGCGGTCGTAGTCGTCCTTCTTGCCGCTGCGCTCGCCGACATCGTGCAGCGCTTTTGCCAGTTCGGTGAGTTCGGCACGGCTGGGTGAGGTGTAGTCGGCCGGTACGCTGGAGGTGTCGGAGACGCGGGCTGCGTTGATACCATCGATCGCCATCGGTTTGCTCCCTGGCAGGAATGGGCAACGCGCCCATCAGGGCGCGTCCTCCATTGTCCAGAGACATGAGGGGCGCGCGAGCTAGGGACACCCCCTAACCCAGACGTCGTAGTTCGCCAAACGCGTCACATTCAGTCTCCGGAACGCGGGCGCAAGGCGGAGGTCCGTCGCAGCAGTGCGAGCCCGGCGAGGCTTGCCGTCGACATGACCAGGGCATACGCCACGAGCGGCCAGGGAGTCGCGCCATTGAACGTCAGCACCGACAAGGTCCCCAATCCGCTGACGATCAGGCTCTGGATGGCGTAGTACAGGGCGACGGCGGTGCCGGCCGCATCCGCGAAATCGCCGAGGGCGCCATTTGCGGTCACGGACACGACCAGCACGATGCCCACGCACATCACCCACATCGGCATGACGAAGCTGACGAAGCCGGGCTCGATCGATGCCGCACACGCGGCCAGGACGATCGCGCCGAAGGCGATGGTGCAACTTCCACGTACAAAGCAGCCCTGGATGCCCCAGCGTCGCACGCATGCCGGGATGGCGCGCGTGGTGAGGATCATCGCCAGCGCTGCCGTGGAGAAGGCCAGGCTGAATTTGATCTGGCTCCAACCCGCGCCCGCCATCAGGACCCGTGGGGCGATGGAGAAGAACACGAAGAAGCTGCCCATGGCGGTGCCGAATCCGAGCGTATAGACCCAGAAGGCCCGGTTGCGCAGGATCGATGCAAGGCGCGGGCCTTGGGTCGACGTGGTCACGGGCCGGGTTTCGTGCCAGCGCGGCCAGGCGCGCACCAGTGCGAGGACCGCCATCGCACCGAGCAGGACGAAGATCGCCCGCCAGCCCAAGGCCAGCGCCACCACGGCGCCCAGAATCGGGCCCAACGCGGGCACGAACGCCAGGATCGCGCTGAACACGCCGTAGAGGGTCGTGCTTTCGGGCTTGTCGGCATACACGTCGCGCACCGTGGCGAACGTGCCCACGAGGGCGGCGGATGCGCCCAGGGCCTGGATCACACGCAGCAGCAGGAATTGGCTCCCGCTACTGGCTACGGCCAGCAACAAGGACGCGAGCGCATAGGCAACGGCCCCGCCGAGCACGACGGGGCGGCGCCCGATCCGGTCCGAGAGTGGGCCGAAGAGGAGTTGGCCCACGCCCAGAATCAGGATGTAGGCGCTGAGCGTGAGTTGGATGATCCCAGGCGATGTGGCCAGCGCGGCCGGCATCTGCGGCACCACCGGCAGGTAGACATCCATCGCCAGCGAGGCGAGCAGATCGAACGGGACCATCAACAGCAACGTCGATGGCACGGAGTAGGCCCAGGTGGGCGAGTTGTTGTCGGACATGGCAAAGCCCCCGCGCAGAGTGGAATCTGGCGGCGATCTGCCTGCTCGTGAATGCGAGATCGAGGAAAGACCGCCGCAACGACTGGTCGAACACGTCGCTGCGGCTTAGCGATCTGTGGAAGGGCCTGCTGCCATGCCGGGGATGCCTGAAGGCGCGATTGAACTGCAGACTCTAGTCAACATCGGTTGCGAACTCCAGGCAGGGGTGTGTGCACCACGGGGACTTCTGTGCTGACGTGGCTGCGGTCGGTCCGCGCCGATGCGACATCGCACCGGCGCGGACTCCGATCACGCATCCGTCCCGGCAGGCTGGCGCTCGCGCCGATGCGCCCAGCGGTACAGCACGGGCAGCACCAGCAGCGTCAGCAGGGTCGAGGACACGATGCCGCCGATGACGACGGTGGCCAGCGGGCGTTGGACTTCCGCGCCGGCGCCGACGTTGAAGGCCATCGGCACGAAGCCGAGCGAGGCGACGAGGGCGGTCATCAGCACCGGGCGCAGGCGGGTCAGGGCGCCGTCGCGGATCGCCGTCGCGAGCGGCAGGCCGTCGGCGCGCAGGCGGCGGATGAAGCCCACCAGCACCAGGCCGTTGAGGACGGCCACGCCCGACAGCGCGATGAAGCCCACGCCGGCAGAAATCGACAGCGGGATGCCGCGCGCCGCGAGCGCCAGCACGCCGCCGGTCAGTGCCAGCGGCACGCCGCTGAACACCACCAGTGCATCGCGCAGCGATCCGAACGCCAGGAACAGCAGGACCAGGATCGCAGCCAGCGTCGCCGGCACCACCAGGCGCAGGCGCTGGCCGGCCGAGACCAGTTGCTCGAAGGTGCCGCCGTAGTCGATCCAGGTGCCGGTCGGCAATGGCACGCGCGCGCGTACCTGCGTCTGCAGGTCTTCGACGAAGCCGCCAAGGTCGCGGCCGCGCACGTTGGCAGTGACCACGATGCGGCGCTTGCCGTTTTCGCGAGTGATCTGGTTCGGGGCCAGCCGGGTTTCGATGTCGGCGACCTCGCGCAGCGGCACGGTGCGTGGTGCGCCCGAGGGCCCGGGGTCGTCGCGGCCGGCTTCGTCGGGCGACGGGGCGGTGCCCAGCGGAATCGGCAGATCGGCGAGCGCGGCCGGGTCCGTGCGTCGGCCCTCGGGCAGGCGCACGACGATGTCGAAGCGGCGGTCGCCTTCGAACAACTGGCCGGCGGTCTGGCCGCCGATGGCGGCGGCGACCACGCGCTGGACGTCGCCGGGATTGAGGCCGTAGCGGGCCATTGCGCGCGGGTCGGGAGCGATCTCCAGCAGTGGCAGGCCGTCGACGGCTTCGGTGCGTACGTCGGCGGCGCCGTCGATGCTGCGCAGCACGGTTTCGACCTGGCCGGCCAGGCGTTGCAGCACCTCGAGATCGTCGCCCTGGATGCGCACCGCCACGTCGCTGCGCACGCCGGAGATCAACTCGTTGAAGCGCATCTGGATCGGCTGGGTGAACTCGTAGTTGCTGCCGGGCATCGCCTGCGCCAGCGCTTCGATCTCGGCCACCAGCGTGGCGCGTGGCTTGCGCGGCTGTGACCAGTCGCTACGCGGATGCAGGATGACGAAGGTGTCGGCGACCGACGGCGGCATCGGATCGTTGGCGACCTCGGCGGTGCCGATGCGCGAGAACACGTGCGCGACCTCGGGTGCTTGCAACAGGCGCCGTTCGAGCGCGCGCTGCATCGCCACCGATTGCTCGATGCCGGTGCCGGGAATGCGCATCGCATGCAGGGCGATGTCGCCTTCGTCCAGGCTCGGCACGAACTCGCTGCCCAGGCGTGTGGCCAGCCAGCCGCACCCCAGCACCAGCACTGCGGCGCCGGCGACCAGCCAGCGGCCATGGCGGAGCGCACCGTCGAGCAGCGGCGCATAGCCGCGTCGGGCGGCACGCATCGCGCGGTTCTCGTGCTCGGCCACGCGGCCGCGCAGCAGCAGGGCGATCGACGCCGGCACGAAGGTCAGCGACAGCAGCATCGCGCCGGTCAGCGCCAGCACCACGGTGATCGCCATCGGGTGGAACATCTTGCCTTCGACGCCGTCGAGTGCGAACACCGGCACGTAGACCGCGGCGATGATGCCCAGGCCGAACAGACTGGGGCGGATGACCTCGGCGGTGGCGCTGGCTGCCATCGCATGGCGCTCGTCGGTGTCGAGCAGCCGGCCCAGCCGTTGTTGTGCCTGGCCGAAGCGGCGCAGGCAGTTCTCGACAATGATCACCGCGCCATCGACGATCAGCCCGAAGTCCAGCGCGCCCAGGCTCATCAGGTTGCCCGAGACGCCGCCCTGGCGCATGCCGATGATGGTGAACAGCATCGTCAGCGGGATCACCAGCGCGGTGAGCAGCGCGGCGCGTGCGTTGCCCAGCAGCAGGAACAACACCACGATCACCAGCAGCGCGCCTTCGATCAGGTTGCGGGCCACGGTGCGGACCGTGCGGTCGACCAGGGCCGTGCGGTCGTACACCGCGGTCGCGTGCACGCCGGCCGGCAGGCTGGCGTTGGCGGCCTCCAGCCGCGCGGCCGCGGCGCGTGCGACGGTGCGGCTGTTCTCGCCGACCAGCATGAACACCGTGCCCAGCACGACCTCGCCGCCGTCCTTGGTCGCGGCCCCGGTGCGCAGTTCGCGGCCTTCGCCGACGTCCGCGACATCGCGCACGCGCAGCGGCACGCCGTCGCGCCGGACCAGCACGATGTTGCCGATCGCCGCGATGTCGGCGACCTGCCCAGGCACGCGTACCAGCAGTTGCTGGCCGTTGCGCTCGATGTAGCCGGCGCCGACGTTGCGGGTATTGGCCTCGATCGCGGCGACGATGTCGTCGAAGCGCACGTCGAGCGCGACCAGCCGCGCCGGGTCGGGCGTGACGTGGATCTGCCGTGCGAAGCCGCCCACGGTGTCGACTTCGGTGATGCCCGGCACGGTGCGCAGCTGCGGGCGGATCACCCAGTCCTGCAGCGTGCGCAGGTCGGTTGCGGTGTAGGCACTGCCGTCGGGCTTGCGGGCGCCCGCTTCGGCCTCGACGGTGTACATGAAGATCTCGCCCAGTCCGGTGGCCGCCGGGCCGAGCGTGGGCTCGATGCCGTCGGGCACCTGGCCGCGCACCTGTTGCAGCCGTTCGGCCACCTGTTGGCGTGCGAAGTACAGGTCGGTGCCGTCCTCGAACACCACCGTCACCTGCGACAGGCCGTAGGCGGACAGTGAGCGGGTGTGGTCGAGGCGCGGCAGGCCGGCGAGTGCGGTCTCGATCGGGAAGGTGATGCGTTGCTCGGTCTCCAGCGGGGCGTAGCCGGGGGCGGCGGTGGTGACCTGCACCTGCACGTTGGTGATATCGGGCGTGGCGTCGATCGGCAATCGCAGGAAGCTCCAGACGCCGGCGGCGATCAGCGCAAGCGTGGCCAGCAGGACCAGCCAGCGATGGCGAATGGCCAGGTGGATCATCGACTCAAGCATCCGGGCGCGCTCCGTGCAGGGCCGATGCGGCGGCGGGCGCGGTCGCTCGCTGCGCGTGTCCGCGAGTGCGGCGCAGCGTGGGATGCATCGTGTCAGTGCGCATGGGTCGCCCCCGCTTTTTCGAGGTCGGCCTTGAGCGTGTAGCTCTGCGCGACCACCACGTCGTCACCTGCGGCGATGCCGTCGAGAATCTCGACCTGCTGTGCATCGCGGCGGCCCAGCGACACCGGTCGCGCTTCGTAGCGCTCGCCTTCGCGCACGAACACCACATCGCGCGCGTCCATGCGTTGCAGTGCGCTCAGTGGGACCACGAGCGCGGCCTGCTGCAGGGAGACGGTGACCTGCGCGCGGACCGCGGCGCCTGGGCGCCATTGGCCGTCGGCGTTGTCCAGGCGCGCGCGCGACACCGTGCTCTGGCTGGCGGTCGCGGTGGCGGGCAGGACGCGCTCGATGCGGGTCTGCGCGGTCGCACCGTCGCCGAGCCGGGTGATCGTGACCGGCGAGCCGGGCGCGAGGTGTTCTGCATCGCGGCCGTAGACGTGCAGGTCCACCCACAGCGTCGACAGGTCGGCGATTTGGTAGAGCACCGCGCCTTCGCTGGCGACCTGTCCGACCGCGGCGTCGCGCGCGAGCACGGTGCCTCTGATCGGCGCGGTCACGGTGTAGGACGACAGGCTGAGGTTGCTGTCGATGGTCGCCAGCGGCTGGCCGGCACGCACGACATCGCCCAGTTCGGCATGCAGGCGGCGGATCGGCCCGGGAAAGCGGGCGGTGACGCGGGCATTGCCGGTCTCGAGCGTGGTCAGCAGGCCCTGCACTTCGTGCTGGTCGGCGATCGTGCCGGGCCCGGCCGGTGCGGTGCGCAGGCCGATGTCGCGTGCGATCGCGTCGGGCACGACGATGGCGGTGTCGTGGCCGTGCGCGTCTTCGTCGGCTCCAGCGTGCGGGTCGTCGTGGTCGGCAGCGCTCGCGGTGGGGGCGCTGTCGGGCGCGCCGCAACCGGCCAGCGCCATCAACAGCAGCAGGGCCAGCGCGCGGGCGGGCAATCGGGTCGTCATCGAGTGTCTCCGGTGGTGGCAGGCCGCGCGAGCGGCTCGCCGGTCAGGCGCTGGAGTTCGATCAGCGCACGTTGGGCGGCTTCGGCGGCGTCGAGTTGCTGGCGCAGCGCGTCGCGGCGGGCGTCGAGCAGCTGCGCCCATTCGAGGTAGGTGGCCGCGCCCGCGGCCCAGGCGCGTTCGGTCTGGGCCAGGGCGCGCGCCAGCTGCGGCAGCACGTCGGCCTGCAGCCGCTGCACCTGCGTACGCTCGACGAGGTAACGGCCGTGCGCCTCGGCCAGCGTGGCCTGCAGTGCGCGATCGCCGGCCTCGCGTTCGACCGAGAGCAGCGCCAGTTCGGCTTGGGCGGCGCGGATCTCCGGCTGCGCGCGTGCGCCGCTGCCCAGCGGCACCGTGAGGCTGCCCAGCAGCGAGACGTCGCGGGTGTCCTGGCTGCGGCGCACGCCCAACTGCCAGCCGACATCGGGCGTGCGCGCGCTGCGCGCCAGTTGCAGCCGGGCCTCTGCGATGCGGCGCTGGTCGCCGAAGCGGCGCAGTTCGGGCGTGCGCTCGAGCAGGGCGCGCAGGTCGGCGAACGTGGCGATCTCCGGCAGCGCCAGGGGATCGGTGTCGGTCACGGCGAAATCCGCCTCGGGCGTGCCCCAGAGCATCGCCAGGCTGCGTCGTGCGGCGTCGCCTTCGGCTTGCGCGCGCGCGCGGCGCAGCTCGGCCTGGGCTTGCATCGCCTGCGCGGCGAGCGCGACCGCCTCGGGGGCGGCGCCGGCTTCGAAGCGACGGCGTGCGGCCGCGACCACGCGGGCCTGCTCGGCGATCTCGTCGTCGGCCAGGCGGCGTTGTCGCGCCGCGACCACGGCGGTCAGATAGCGGCGCGCGGTCTCGGCGAGCAGGTCCACCCGCGCCGCTTCGCGCTGGAGCGCGAGCGCATCGATCCGGGTTTGCGCCAACGCGCGGCGCGCGTCCGGCTTGCCGCCGCGCTCGAACACGCCAGCCAGCGTCAAGGTCGCTTCCAGGGTGCTTGTGGGCGCGTCGGGCACCAGGTTCTCGATCTCGATGCCCGCTTCCAGCGGTGGACGCTGCGCGGCGAGATCGCGCTCGGCGGCGAGCACCGCGCCGCGGCCATCGACCAGGCGCAGGTCGGGATGGGCCTCGGCGACGCGCACGAACGCCGCGTCCAGGGTCAGGACCTGCACCGCCGCGGGGGCGGGCGTCATCGGGACAGCGAGTGCAGCAGAAGGCGCCGCCTGCGCCGGCACAAGGCACGGCGCGACGGCGAGGGCGGCGCAGGCCGCCAGTCGCAACAGCATGGGACACACTCCGATCGTGAGCGCCGGCCGTGATGGACCGACGGCAACGTAGGGGGCGGGCAGACGCGCATAGACGCGCCCGCTCGGGCCTCAGGACCGCTGGCAGGGACCTCGGGCGAGGTGTCGAGACAGGGTCGGGTGCGGACGTGCGCTCAGGTCGGCGCCGCACTCGTGTGCGCGGCGGCCTGCGGTGGCGCGTCTTGGCGGGAGACGTGACGTGGCCTGTCGGCCCGCGTCACGGCGCCGGACGGCGACGTGCGTCGGGCACCCGATACCGCCCGGCACGTAATGCGCGCGGACGCCAGCGGGCTCAGGCGGCGATCGGGGGACGCAGCAGGCGTTCGTGCCGGCGGGTCGGGGCGTCGCCGGAGTGCGGATAGGCAGGTCGGACCACGACCAGCGGGGCCAGGGCGGGCAGTACCGGTGGCAGCGCCGGGGTATGCGCGCCGCAACCGGCGCAGTGGGCGACCGCATGCAGCAGGTCGCCATCGTCGGCGTGGGCGTGTGCGGTCGCGTCGTGCTCGGTGGCGGTCTCGCCGCGGACGAGCTCGTAGGTAGTGCCCATCGCCACCATCACCGGTGCGATTGCCAGGCCCAGCACCAGCAGCGCCAGCAGCAGCCGGCGCGACCAGGACAGGCGGTTTCGGGACAGGGGCATCCGCGCAGCCTAGAGGCAAGGCGCGGCGTTACACAATTCCAGGCTCAGTCGCGCGGACCGCGCAGTCGTTCGAGCACGCCGTCGAGCGCTTCGAGGTTGCCGTAGTGGATCACCAGCCGGCCCTTGTTGCCGCGGCCGTTGGCGATCGAGACCCGCGTGCCCAGGGTCTCCGACAGTTCGTTCTCCAGCGAGACGATGTCGGCCTGCGGGCGGACCTTGCTGCGTGCGGCGCTGCGGCCGTTGCCGCCCGGCACCCGGCCGGCGGCGAACTGCTGCGCGCGGTGCTCGACCTCGCGCACCGACCAGCCGTGCTCGACCGCCTCGCTGGCGAGCTTGCTGGCCAGCTCCGGCGAAAGCGTGAGCAGTGCGCGCGCATGCCCCATCTCCAACTGCTTGGACTCGACCAGGATGCGGATCGCCGGCGGCAGTTCGAGCAGGCGCAGCAGGTTGGACACCGCCGCGCGCGAGCGACCGACGGCCTCGGCGGCCTGGGCGTGGGTGAGGTCGAACTCGTCGATCAGTCGCTGCAGCGCCTGGGCTTCCTCCAGCGGGTTGAGGTCCTCGCGCTGGATGTTCTCGATCAGCGCCATCGCCACGACCGTGCGGTCTTCGACGTTGCGCACGACCACCGGCACGTCGGCCAGGCCGGCCTGTTTGGAGGCGCGCCAGCGGCGTTCGCCGGCGATGATCTCGTAGGTGCGGTCGGGCAGCTCGCGCACGACGATGGGCTGGATCACGCCCTGGGCGCGGATCGATTCGGCCAGTTCGGTGAGCTTGTCCGGGTCCCAGTGCTTGCGCGGCTGGTAGCGGCCTGCGGTCAGCGCATCGATCGGCAGCGTGCGCAGGGTGTCGGTCTCGGTGGCCTCCAGGCTCGGCGCCTCGGCGGCGGCCTTGGGACCGAGCAGCGCTTCGAGGCCGCGTCCCAGGCCGCGCTTCTTGGCGGGCGTCTTGGCGGTACTCATGCCGGCGTATCCATGGCGGTGGATTCCTTGTGCGTCTGGGTCCGCTCGCGTTCGCGGCGGAGGATCTCGCCGGCCAGGCCGAGGTAAGCGATGGCGCCGCGCGATGACCGGTCGTAGCCGACGATACTCTGGCCGTGGCTCGGCGCCTCGGCAACGCGCACGTTGCGCGGCACGATGGTCCGGAACACCTGATCGCCGAAATGCCCGGTCAGCTCGGCGGAGACCGCATTGGCCAGGTTGTTGCGCACGTCGAACATTGTGCGCAGCACGCCTTCGATCTCGAGCGAGGGGTTGAGGTTCTGCTTGAGGGCGTCGATCGTCTGCAGCAGCGCCGACAGGCCCTCGAGCGCGTAGTACTCGCACTGCATCGGCACCAGCACCGAATCGGCTGCGGTCAGCGCATTGAGCGTGAGCAGCGACAGTGCTGGCGGGCAGTCGATGATGATGAAGTCGTAGCGCGGGCGCAGCGGCGCCAGCGCGCGCTTGAGGCGCTGCTCGCGGTCCCCGGCGTCCATCAGCTCGACCTCGGCCGCGGTCAGGTCGGTGTTGCCGGGAATCAGGTCGACCTCTTCCTCGGTCTGCACGATCGCGTCCATCGCCTCGACCTCGCCCAGCAGCACGTCGCAGGTGGAGACCGGCACGATCGACTTGTCGATGCCGCAGCCCATCGTTGCGTTGCCCTGCGAGTCGAGGTCGACCAGCAGCACGCGCTTGGGCGTGCGGGCCAGCGCTGCGGCCAGGTTGACCGCCGTGGTCGTCTTTCCGACGCCGCCTTTCTGGTTGGCGATGGCGATGATGCGGGCCATGGGCTCCGGGCGCGGTTGAGGACGGGAGCCGGGCGCCGCGGGCGGCGTCCGGAGGGGGATTATGCCCTAAGGCGGGCAGGGGTCGGCCGCGCCGGGCGGCGCGGAAGCGGGTCAGGGGGCCCCGGCGCCGGGCGCGCGGGCGACCACGACAAGGTGCCGGTCGGCGTCCAGGCCGGGCACTCGCAGCGGGTGCACCGCCTCGAGTTGCCAGCCGGCGGGCAGTGCGGCGATCTCGTCGTCGGGCCGTTGGCCCTTCATCGCCAGCAGCCGGCCGGCGTCGGCCAGCAGGTGGCCGCCGGCGGCGAGGATGTCGGGCAGTGTGGCGAGCGCGCGTGCGGTGATCGCGGCGAATGCGCCAGGCCGGTCGACCGCCTCGATCCGGGACTCGGCCACCTCGGCGTTGCCCAGCCCGAGTTGGCGCACCGCCTCGCGCAGGAAGCGCGCCTTCTTGCCATTGGATTCGACCAGGGTCACCCGCAGCGCGGGCAGCGCGATCGCCAGCGGGATGCCGGGCAGGCCGGGACCGGTGCCCAGGTCGGCGAGCGTCGGCAGCTCGGCCGCGTAGGGCGTCATCGCCAGCGAGTCGAGCAGGTGGCGCACGACCATCTCGCGTGGCTCGCGGATCGCCGTGAGGTTGTAGGTGCGGTTCCAGCGCGCGAGCAGCGCGAGGTAGTCGAGCAGCGGCCCGGCCAGGGTCGGGTCCAGGGCGAGGGCGCGCAGGCCGGCGTCGAGTTCGGCGCGCAGCGCGGGGTCGTGGGCGGTGGTCATGGCCGGCATTGTAGAAGCCGCGGCCGCCAGGCCAGCGTCGCCAGGTAGCCGGGCAGCGGCGAGAACGCCTGGAGGCGCCAGTCGCCCGGACGGCCGAGTGCGGGATCGCAGGCCACCAACGACCAGTACCCCTCGACGGCCGCGAACGTCAGCCGGTCCAGGCCGAACGACAGCCCGTGGCCGTGGGCCTTGAGCACGGCTTCCTTCGCGCACCACAGGCGCACGAAGGCGGTTTCGGCGTCGTCAGGCGGCAGACGGGCGAGTGCGGCGGCCTCTTCGCGGGCGAAGAACCGCCGCGCCAGCGCCATCGCCTGTGGCCGCGGACGCAGCCATTCGATATCGATGCCGACATCGACGCCGTCGCCCAGCGCGACCGCGAGCGCCTCCCCGCTGTGGCTCCAATTGATGTCGAATCGGGTCGGGGGGTCGCCAGACGCGTCGGTGGCGACCCGCAGCTGCGGCCGGCCGCGGGCGTCGCGGCTCAGGTCGATCCGGGCAGCGTCGATCGCCAGCTCGGTGGCCAGCCACGGGCGGAGCAGAGTTTCGGCCGATTGGCCGCGGCGGTAGTCGCGCCAGGCGCAGCGGACGGGGCCTGTACGCAGGCTGCTATATGGGCTGAACATCCGCACTTGGCATGCCGCGGGGCGTCCAGCGTAAGCTAAAACGTCGGATACGCGATGCCGCCGGGGCGCGCGGGCCAGGTCACGAGGAGCGCAGCGCGGATGTCGGCAGTCGTTTGGGAACAGGGGGGCGTGGGGGAGGCGCAGGCTGCCGGGCAGCTGCCGCTGGCCGTCGGCGAGGGCGCGCGCGCGGTCGCGTTCGGCGGACAAGGCCCGGTGCCGCTGGCGACGTTCCTGGCGCACGTGCGCGGCGTGGCCGCGATGCTGCCCGACGCGCCATGCGCGCTGAACCTGTGCGAGGACCGCTACCGCTTCCTGGTCGCATTCTGCGCGGTCGCGCTGCGCGGGCAGACGACGCTGCTGCCGCCTTCGCGCACGCGCGGGGCGATCGACGACGTGCGGGCACGTCATCCCGACAGCTACTGCGTCGGCGATCGCGGCGACTGCGGCTGCGAGGCCGACGGCGCCACCTCGGGCGCTATGCCGCCGCATTACCTGCGCCTGCCCGAGGTCCTGCCCCTGGCGTTCGCCGACGACATGCCCACACTCGTTGCCGATGCGGTGGTCGCGATCGGTTTCACCTCCGGCAGCACCGGCGTGCCGACCGCCAATGCCAAGACCTGGGGCAGCTTTTACGCCAGCACCAAGCAGAACCTGGCGGCGCTGGCCGACCTGCACGACGCCACGCTCCCCGTTGTCGCGACGGTGCCGCCGCAGCACATGTACGGCATGGAGATGTCGGTGCTGCTCCCGTTGCTGGGCGACGTGGCGGTGCATGGCGCGCGGCCGTTCTTCCCCGAGGACATCGCCGCGGCGCTGCGCGATGCGCCGGCGCCGGCGCTGCTGGTGACCACACCGGTCCACCTGCGCACGCTGGTCGACTCGGGCGTGGCGCTGCCGCCGCTGGCCGCGATCGCCACTGCGACCGCGCCGCTGCCGCAGGCGCTGGCCGCGCAGGCCGAGGCGCGCTTCGGCTGCGAGGTGCGCGAACTGTTCGGCTCGACCGAGACCTGCATCTTCGCCCGCCGCCGGACCGCCTGCGAGACCGCTTGGACGCCGTTCGCCGGCGTGCGCCTGCAGCCGGTGCCCGACGGCACGCTGGTGACCGCGCCGCACCTGCCCGAGCCGCGGATGCTGGCCGACATCGTCGAACTCGACGCGCAGGGGCGGTTCGTGTTGCGCGGGCGTCAGGCCGACATGATCGAGATCGCCGGCAAGCGCGCGTCGCTGGCCGACCTCACCCGCCGGCTGCTGGCGATCGAAGGCGTGCGCGATGGCGTGATCTGCCAGGCGGCGACCGCCGACGCCTACGGGGTGCGGCGGATCGCGGCGGTCGTAGTCGCCGATCCGGCGCTCGACGACGCCACGCTGCTGGCCGCGCTGCGCGAGAGCACCGATCCGGTGTTCCTGCCGCGGCGCTTGCGCCGGGTGGATGCGCTGCCGCGCAACGAGACCGGCAAGCTGCCGCGCGCCGCGCTGGACGCTCTGCTCGGCGACGCAGTGGCCTAAGCGCGTCGTCTGTGTGCTGACGGCCGCCGGCGAGCCCGGCGGTTCCCTTTCGCAGTTGGAGGTTGGCTGGCATGGAACCGACGTCGTTCTGGTCCTGGGTGTTCTATCTGTTCGTCGGCGGCATCGCCGGCTGGTTGGCGAGCCTGCTGATGCGCAGCCGCGGCCAGGGCATCGTGCTCAATCTGGTCGTCGGCATCGTTGGCGGCTTCATCGGCGGCTGGCTGTTGCCCAGGATCGGGCTGAACGTCGGCGGCGGCTGGCTCGGCTTCCTGGTCACCGCCTTCCTCGGCGCGGTGATTTTGCTGGCGATCGTCAACCTGTTCCGCCGCTGACCCCACAACCAGGGTCAGAGTCGATTTTTAAAACCGGGGTCAGAGTGCAATTCTGCGAGGCGAAATTGCACTCTGACCCCGGTTTTGGAGCCGTGTCGGTGCGGCGCGTGTTGTCTGCGTCTTCGCGCGGCTACGGGTCCAGCCGCAGCTCGACCCAGGCCGGTGCGTGATCGCTGGGCCGGTCCCAGGTGCGCGGCTCGCGGTCGATCCCGGAGGCCAGCGCGCGGTCGCGCAGGGCGTCGGAGACCAGGGTCAGGTCGATGCGCAGGCCGAGGTCGCGGCGGAACGCGGCCTGGCGGTAGTCCCACCAGCTGAAGATCCCGCCCTGCGCGTGGTGCAGCCGGAACGCATCGTGCAGGCCCAGTGCCTGCAGCCGGCGCAGGGCCTCGCGCTCGGCGCTCGAGGTGAGGATGTGGCTGTCGTTCCAGACCTCGGGGTCGTGCACGTCGCGCGCATCGGGCGCGATGTTGAAGTCGCCCAGCACCACCAGCTGCGGATGGGCTGTCAGTTCGCGTGCGACCCAGTCGTGCACCGCCTCGAGCCAGCGCAGCTTGTAGGCGTACTTTTCGGTGCCTACGTCCTGGCCGTTGACGACATAGAGGTCGATCACGCGCACGCCGTCGATCGTCGCCGCGATCGCACGCTTCTGGTCGTCCTCGAAGCCAGGGATGCCGATCTGGACGTCGGCGATCGCGCGCTCGCGCGCCAGGAGTGCGACGCCGTTGTAGGTCTTCTGGCCGGAGAACACGCTGCGGTAGCCGAGTGCGGCGAGCGCCGAGTCGGGGAACTTCGCATCCTCGAGCTTGGTTTCCTGCAGCCCGACGATGTCCGGCTGCGCCTCGCGCAGCCACTGCTCGAGGTGCGGCAGGCGGACATTGAGCGAATTGACGTTCCAGCTGGCGATCTTCATTCAGTGGGTCACTTGTTGATGTCTTGGAGAGGCCGGGGGCCTGGTGCGACAACGCGAGCGCGACATCCTATGCGCCAAGCACCATAAAGCATAATTATCGGGATTGGCTAATAATTTCTAAATATGCGCTGATTCCGATATTGCCAAGTTATCGCGATTGGCGCATAGTCTTGAGCCAAGGAGACCGCGATGCACGACCTGGCCCGTACCCCCAAGCAGATCGGCGCCACCATCCGCCGTCACCGCAAGCGCCTTGCCATGAGCCAGCGCGCGCTGGGTGAGCGCGTCGGCCTGCGACAGGAGACGATCTCGTTGATCGAGACCGGCAATCCGGCGACCCGGCTCGACACGGTGCTCGCCGTGCTGGCGGCACTCGATCTGGAACTGCGGATCGCCGCCCGCAGCCGTGGGGCCGACCCCCTGGACCTGGTCTGAGCATGGCCCGGGCACGCCGACATCCGCCGCTACGCGTCTACCAGAACGACCGGCTGGTCGGACATCTGCAAAAAGAGCCCAGCGGCGCGATCGAGTTCCGTTACGACCGCGCGTGGCTGGACCGCGGCAGCAAGGCCTTCCCGGTCTCGCTGTCGCTACCTTTGCGCGAGGACCCCTGGCGGGGTGAGCCGGTCGTCGCGGTGTTCGAGAACCTGTTGCCGGACTCGGACGAGCTACGAAAGCGCGTGGCCGAGAAGGTCGGTGCTGACGGCATCGATGCCTACAGCCTGCTGGCCGAGATCGGCCGGGACTGCATCGGCGCCCTGCAGTTCATCGCCGGTGATGCGGCGCCGATCGATACGTCGCGGCTTTCGGGCGAAGCGGTCGACGAGGCGGCCATCGAACAACTGCTCAAATCGCTGGCGCAGGCCCCGTTGGGGCTGCGCCGGGATGACGACTTCCGGATCTCGGTTGCCGGCGCGCAGGAGAAGACAGCGCTGCTGCAGTTGGACGGACAATGGCTGAAGCCGCATGGCACCACGCCGACCACGCATCTGATCAAGCCGCAGATCGGCCAATTGCCCAATGGCATCGATCTGTCCAACAGCGTCGAGAACGAGTTCTACTGCCTCCGCTTGCTCGGCCACCTCGGTTTGCCGGTCGCCCATGCGGAGATCGTGACGTTCGGTCAGACCAAGGCATTGGTCGTCCAGCGTTTCGACCGCGTCTGGAGCCAAGGCCGCCTGGTTCGTCTGCCGCAGGAGGATTGTTGCCAGGCGTTGTCCGTTCCGCCGGCGCGCAAGTATCAGAGTCACGGCGGTCCTGGCTTCGTGGCAATCGCGGACCTATTGAAGGGCGCCGACGCGCCCGCCGACGATCACCGCACATTGCTCCAGGCGCAATTGATCTTCTGGCTGATGGGTGCAACCGACGGCCACGCCAAGAACTTCAGCATCTTCCTGCACCCGGGCGGCGGCTATGCGTTGACCCCGATGTACGACGTGCTCACGGCGCAGCTCAGCCTCGATGCGAGGCAGATCGAACGCAAGCAGATGAAGCTCGCCATGTCGGTCGGCCACCACAATCATTACCGCATCGACGAGATCCAAACCCGGCACTTCTTCCAGACGGGCGACGCGGCGGGACTGGCGCCCTCGCTGGTGCGCCATGCGATCGAAGACATCGCCGCCCGAGTGGATGCTGCGCTGGCGTCGCTCGAACGCGCACTGCCCGCGGACTTTCCGGCGGCGCTGCACGCGTCCGTCAGCGGAGGCGTCGGGCGCCGGATGCGTGTGCTACTCGCGGGTCTGAACAGCTAGGACACGCGTAGGGGCGTGGCACTGCCGCATCAGGCCGTGCCGTGGCGCCGTGCATCGCCCACCGCTGGTTCGCACCGTGCGGTTCAGCGGACCGTGCGAATGCCGCTCAACGCGCGCTGTCGGACGCGTGCATGCGCAGCGTTGCGGTGGTGCCGCCGCCCGGCGCCGAGTCGATCTCCAGCGCCCAGCCCAGGTGTTCGCAGACGCGGGCGATCAGTTCCAGGCCGATGCCGTCGCCCACGGGGGCCGCGCTGCGCGCCATGCGCGAGTAGATCGTGCTGATCTGCTCGGGCGACATGCCGTGGCCCGGGTCGCGGATGACGACGGTCGCATCGGCATGCAGGACGATTTCGATGCGGCCGTCGTCGCTGTGTTCGATCGCGTTGCGCAGCAGGTTGCCTACCGTCGCGCGAACCACGCCGGGCGGGGCGAGGATCGTGCACGGTTGCGGCACGTGCACGACGATCTCCAGGGCCTTGTCGCGGGTGAGGTGGCGGTGGTCGTCGACGATCGCCGGCAGCAAGGCCGACAGCTCGATCGGTTGCCCGGCCTGCAGCAGGCGCGCCGGATCCTTCGCCAAGGCCAGCAGCAGTGCGATCAGGCGGTCCATGTCGTGGGCCGTGTGCCGGATGCGCCGCAGTTGGTGCGCAGTCGTGGCGGGCACGTCGGGGACATCGAGTGCCAGTTCGGCGGCCCCCGACATCACCGCCACCGGCGTGCGCAACTCGTGGCTGGCGGTACGGATGAACGCCCGCTCGCGCTCGACGAAGCGCTCGTTGCGCTGCAGGTAGTCGTTGAGCGCGGCGGCGATGACCTCCAGTTCCGAGCTGGCCTGCGGCCCGGGCACGACACGTTGTCCGGCGCGGTCGGGCGACAGTTCGGCGATGTCGCGCGCCAGCGTCGTCAGCGGGCGCAGAGCGCGTCCCAGTCCGACGGCCGTCACTGCGCCCATCACCAGCACCATGAGCACCGATGAGCCGAGGATCAACAACGTCAGCCGGTCCTCTTCGCGTTCCATCTCGGTGATGTCCAGCGTCAGCACATGGCGCACGCCATCGACATGCTCCACCAGTGCCAGCATCTCGGCGCCGTCCGCGAACTTGATCTCGTGGATCCCATCGGGCAGCCCACGTGTTTCCGGCAGCGCGTCGGCCTCGTCCACGTACAGCCGCAGGCTGTCGGAGTCGCTCCACCGATAGTCCGGGTCGCTGCTGCGTCGCTTCAGGTGCTGGGTGAACTCGGTGCGCAGCATCGAATCCCAGAGCAGGCTCTCGGCGTACTCGTTGACCAGCAGGCCGTGCAGCGACACGGCGGCGGCCAGCAGCAGCGCATAGGCCGCCAGCCAGTAGAGGATGCGGGTGCGCAGGCTGCGGGTCCGGCTCATCCGGGCACGCACGCATCCGTCGGTGCGACGAGCCGGTAGCCGTAGCGCGGGAGCGTGCGGATCAGCTTGACCGCGAATGGGCCGTCGACGCTGCGGCGCAGGTCGTAGACGTGCGAACGGAGCATGTCGCCATCGGGCGGTGCGTCCCCCCACAGCGCGTGCTCCAGGAGCCGGCGCTCGACCGCCGCGGGGCTGGCCTGCATCAGCATCTCCAGCAGTTTGCGCCCGGCCGGGTACAGGTGCAGGACCTGGCCGGCACGTGTGGCCTCCAGGGTGTCCAAGTCCAGGCGCAGGTCGTGGATCTGCAGCGCACGCGGACTGCGCCGGCCGCCTGCGCGCGCGAGCACGGCATCGAGCCGGACCTCGAGCTCGGGCAGCGCGAAGGGCTTGGTCAGGTAGTCGTCGGCGCCAGCGCGAAAGCCGACGAGCTTGTCGTGCAGGTCGTCGCGCGCGGTGAGCATGATCACCGGCGTGTCGATCGCATGCTCGCGCAGCCGCTGCAGCAGCGTGCAGCCATCCAGTCGCGGCAGCATCCAGTCCAGGATGATCGCGTCGTAGCGCTGGGTCACCGCCAGATGCAGACCGACGATGCCGTCCGGCGCGGCGTCCATCTCATGGCCACGCGGCTCGAAATACTCGAACAGGTTGCCGACGAGGTTGCGGTTGTCCTCGACCACGAGCAGTCGCATCGGTTCTTCCCACGGCAGCGAGTCCTGCATTCGCGTCCGATGATACGGCCGGCGGCCGCCGGGTTACGACAGATTTCCGACATCTTTCCCATGCGCTTCCGACAAGCGGGTGGCGATCCTAGATCGACCGCCTCTCCCTTTGGCGGATGGAGTCGTTATGACAAGGCTGCGCGGGACGCTGACCCGGCTCCGCCCCGTGCTGGGGATCTGCGCGCTCGGCATGCTGGTGTTGAGCGTATCGCGCCTCGGCCTGGCGGGCTGGCACCACGCCAGGGTCTCCGATGTCGACGGTTGGGGGCCCGTGCTGCTGCAGGGCGTGCGCGTGGACATCGCCAGCATCTGCCTGCTGTTCGGCCCGCTCGCCGCGCTGCTGGTGCTGCTGCCCGCGCGCGTCCTTGCCTGGCGCGCGCTGCGCTGGGCGGCGATCGCTTGGCTGGCCGCAGGGGCCACGCTGCTGGCCGGTCTGGAGTTGGCGACACCGGGCTTCATGCAGGAGTACGGGCTGCGTCCCAACCGATTGTTCGTCGAGTACCTGGTGTATCCGCGCGAAGTATTGTCGATGCTGGTCGGCGGCCGCCTGATGGAATCCATCGGGGTGCTGGTGCTGACCGGCCTGGCGGCCTGGGGCAGTACCCGCCTCGCGCGCCGTTGGTGGCTGCGGGACGAAGTGCCGTCGGCCGGTCTGCCGGCACGTGCGCTGCTGGCGCTGCTGGTGCTCGTGCTCGCGGCTTTGGGGGTGCGCTCGACGCTGGGCCATCGGCCGATGAATCCGTCGATGCTGGCCTTCAGCAGCGATCCCACGGTCAACACATTGCCTCTGAACTCGTTCTACTCGCTGGGCGACGCCGTGCGCGGGTGGCTGCGCCACGAGGACAGCGCACAGGCGCTGTATGGCGACCTGCCCGATGCGGAGGTGCTCGCAGCCGTGCGCCGCGGCACCGGCCTGCCGGCGGACGCGTTCACCGATCCGGCGATTCCCACGCTCGCCGCGCGCACGCCCAGCTGGCAGGGCCGCCCGAAGAACCTCGTCATCGTGCTCGAGGAGAGCCTCGGCGCGCAGTTCATCGGCAGCCTGGGCGGGCGTCCTCTGTCGCCCCACTACGACCGGCTCAGCGGGCAGGGCTGGGCCTTCACCCGACTCTACGCCACCGGTACCCGCTCAGTGCGCGGCATCGAGGCGGTTGTCGCCGGGTTCCCGCCAACCCCGGCGCAGGCCGTGGTCAAGCGTCAACGCAGCCAGCATGGCTTCTTCACCCTGGCCGATGTGCTGCGCCGGCACGGCTACGACACCACGTTCTACTACGGCGGCGAGAGCCACTTCGACAACATGCGCGGGTTCTTCCTGGGCAATGGCTTCGGTCGGGTGATCGAGCAGCGCGACTACCGCGCGCCGACCTTCGTCGGCGCCTGGGGCGTCTCCGACGAAGACCTGTTCGCGCGCGCCGACAGCGAGTTCGCCCGTCTGCATGCCCAGGGCTCGCCATTCTTCGGCTTGGTGTTCACCTCGAGCAATCACGACCCCTTCGAGTTTCCGGAAGGACGCATCACGCCGTACTCCCAACCGGTGCACTCCCGCGACAACGCGGCCAAGTATGCCGACCATGCACTGGGCGGCTTCTTCGCGCGGGCAATGGCGAGCGACTACTGGCAGGACACGGTGTTCCTGGTGGTGGCCGACCACGACTCGCGCGTATTCGGGCGCGACCTGGTGCCGATCGACAACTTCCACATCCCCGGCCTGATCCTGGGCCAAGGCATCGCGCCGCGCCGCGACGACCGCATCGCCAGCCAGATCGACCTGGGGCCGACGCTGCTGTCGCTGATCGGGATCGGCGATGCCACACCGATGACCGGCCGCGACCTTTCCGATCCCGACATGACCCTGCCTGGACGGGCGCTGATGCAGTACGACCGCAACTTCGCCTGGCTGCAGGGCGAGGATGTGGTCGTGTTCCAGCCGGACAAGCCGCCGAGCCAGTACCACTACAAGCCCGGTGCGGGCGTGCTGCGTCCGGCCGCGCTGTCGCCGACGCTGGCCCGCGAGGCGAAAGCGCAGGCGCTATGGGGCTCGCTCGCCTACGATCGCGGCTGGTACCGGCTGCCGCCGGCGCGCTGAGCCCTCGCGCGCGCGGCCCCGGGATCGGGTCGCGATGAGCGTATCGCCGCGTCGGGGCTCTGGCGCGATGGGGCAAAGCCGCGGCCGGGCAGGCATACTCGCGCGATGAACCTGCGCCCTTATCGCACCATCGCGCCGCAGCTCGGCGCCCGCGTCTATGTCGACCCGGCCGCCACCGTGATCGGCGACGTGCACCTGGGCGACGACGTCTCGGTCTGGCCCGGCACGGTGATCCGCGGCGACGTCAACCATGTGCGCATCGGCGCGCGTACCAGCGTGCAGGACGGCACGGTGATCCACGTCAGCCACGCCGGCCCGCATGCCAAGCTCGGCGGCTTTGCGACGATCGTCGGCAGCGACGTCACCGTCGGCCACAAGGCGATCCTGCATGCCTGCACGATCGGCGATGCGGTCCTGGTGGGCATGGGGGCGATCGTGCTCGACGGCGTCGTCGTCGGCCGCCACGCGATGATCGGCGCCGGCGCGGTGGTGCCGCCGGGGCGGGAGATCGGCGAGGGCGAGCTGTGGGTCGGCAACCCGGCGCGCTGCGTGCGGCGGCTGACCGAGGCGCAGATCGAAGGGCTGCGCTACAGCGCGGCGCACTACGTCCGCCTCAAGGACGAGTATCTGGCCGCGATGGCGGCCTGAGCGGGACGACGTACGCGGCATGGCCGGCACGGAGCAGGGGCGCACGGAGGCAGCGGCAGCAGCGCGCGCGCAGGCGCCCGTGGCCCTGCTCGACACCGTGCGCGAGGTGCACACCCCCGAAGGGGTGGCGCTGCAACTGCCGGCCGCCGGCCCGGTGCCGCGTGCAGTCGCCTGGCTGATCGATCTGGGCATCCGCGGCGTCCTGCTGCTGGCCGCCGCGATCGTGCTCGGGCTGCTGGGCCGGGTCGGCTCGGGCGTCTACATGGTCACGCTGTTCGTGATCTTCTGGGGCTACCCGGTGCTGTTCGAGGCCCTCGCCGGCGGCCGGACGCCTGGCAAGCGCGCGTTGTCGCTGCGCGTGGTCTCGGCCGACGGCGCGCCGATCGGCTGGATGGCCAGCTTCGTACGCAACCTGATGCGCACCGTCGACATGCTGCCGATGGGCTACGGCGCCGGGCTGGTGGCCTGTCTGGCCGATCCCTGGAGCCGACGGCTGGGCGACATGGTGGCCGGCACGCTGGTGATCCATGCGCCGCGCGAGCGCACCCTGCCGACTGCGCTGGAACTGCAGCCGCAGGCCCCGGCCGTGCCGCTGCAGGCGCACGAGCAGATCGCGGTGATCGCGTTCGCCGAGCGCGCGCGCACGCTCACGCCCGGGCGCCAGCAGGAGTTGGCCGACGTGGTCGCGCCGGTGACCGGTGCGCGCGGCGAGGTGGGCGTGCTGCGCCTGCTGGGCATCGCGAATTGGCTGCTGGGGCGCCGCGCATGAGGCAGGACAGCTTCGTGGCCCGGCATGCGGCCGAGTGGGACGCCTTCGAGCGCTGGCTCGATGCCCGCGCGGCCAGCCCCTGGCGCGCGCGTCGCCACCGCAGCGGCTGGGACGGCCTGAGCGATGAGGAGATCCCCTCGCGCTACCGCCGGCTGTGCCAGCAACAGGCGCTCGCGCGCCGGCGCGGCTACAGCCCGCAGCTCACCGCCCGGCTCCAGGCGCTGATGCAGCGCGGCCATGCGGTGATGTACCGACCGCCGCCGCCGCCGTGGCGGCGCGCGCTGCTGTTCCTGCTGGCCGAGTTCCCGCGCCTGGTGCGCGCCCAGCGTGGCTGCCTGTGGGCGTCGTTGGCGCTGTTCGCCTTGCCGATGGGGCTGCTGTTCGGGCTGGTGCTGCAGTGGCCGGAGCTGGCCTATACGGTGCTTTCGCCCGGGCAACTGGCGCAGATGGAATCGATGTACGACCCGGCGGGGGCGGACATGGCCTTCCAGCGCTCGGGGCAGACCGACGTGCAGATGTTCGGTTACTACATCTGGAACAACGTCAGCATCGGGTTCCGCACCTTCGCCAGCGGGCTGCTGGCGGGCGTGGGCACGATCTTCGTGCTGCTGTTCAACGGCGTGTTCTTCGGCGTCGTGGCCGGCCACTTGCAGGCGATCGGGCATGGCGGCCCGTTCTGGCGCTTCGTGGTCGGCCATTCGGCGCCCGAGCTCACCGCGATCGTGATCGCCGGTGCCGGTGGCCTGCGGCTTGGCCTGGCGCTCGTCGCGCCTGGACAGCTGCGGCGCGTCGACGCGCTGGTGCAGGCCGGGCGCGATGGCGGGAAGCTGTGCATCGGCATCCTGGTGATGCTGGTGTTCGCCGCGTTCGTCGAGGCGTTCTGGTCGTCGACCGGGACGATTCCCGACCCGGTGCGGTTCGGGGTCGGTGGCGGGCTGTGGCTGCTGGGGCTGCTGTGGCTGTGGCGCGGTGGGCGCGGGGGCGTGGATGCACGTTGAGTCCGTCCAGGTCGAGTTGCGGCCTCGCACCGCCTGGGAAGCGATGGAACTGGGCAATGCGCTGGTGCGGCGGCACGCGGCCGCGATCTGGGGGCCGTGGCTGGCGTGCGCGCTGCCGCTGTTTCTCGCGGTCAATGCCGCGGCCTGGGCCCTCGATCGGCTGTGGCTGGCGGCGCTGGCGCTGTGGTGGCTGGCGCCGCTGCTCGACCGGATCCCGTTGTTCGTGCTCTCGCGCGCGGTGTTCGGCGCCGCGCCGCGGATGCAGCAGACGCTCGCCGCGCAGCTGCGCTGGGGCTGGCGCCCGATGCTCGGCGTCCTGACCTGGCGTCGGTTCAGTCCGTGGCGGGCGGTGGCGCTGCCGGTCGCCTTGCTCGAAGGCCTAACCGGGCCGGCGCTGGCGCAGCGCCGGCGGCTGTTGGTCGACGGCGTCGGCGGGCATGCGCTGTTGCTGGCCCTCGTCGGACTGATGTTCGTCGGCGTGCTGGTGTTGTCGCTGGTCTCGCTGGTGCTGCTGTTCGTGCCGGCCGAGCTGCTGTCGGAGTCGGCGCGCGCGATGTGGGCGCTGATCACCCAGCACCCCCCGCGCTGGGCGCAGGTGCTGGGCAACCTGGCGCTGTGGCTGGCGATCGGTCTGGTTGCGCCATTCCAGGTGGGCGCCGGGTTCGGGCTGTACCTCAACCGGCGTACGCAGCTCGAGGCCTGGGACCTGGAGATCGCGTTCCGGCGGCTGCGCGCGCGAATCGTGCCGGCGGCCTCGACCTTCGCGGTCGCGCTGTTGGCGGGCCTGCTGCTGGCCGCCGGGCCGTCGCAGGCGCAACAGGCTCCGGCCGACGACCCGCTGGCGCCGACCAAGACCTGGACGCCCGAGGACCGGGACCGCAAAACGGACGCGGCGGCGGTCTCGTTGCAGGACGTGTTCGACGACCAGCTCGCGCCGGAGGGGGACTTCGGCGAAGCGGTCGAGCGCGCCTATGCCGATCCGTTGCTCGACCACCGGCGGATCGAGCGTCGCTGGAAGCCCAAGGCGCGCGACGAGGCGGCGCGCGACCGCAGTGCGCTCGACCCCGGCGCATTCGCGGCGATTGCGCAGGCGATCGCGCTGATCGCCGAGTACGGGCTGTGGATCGTGTTCGGCCTGATCGTGCTGGCCTTGGCACTGACCGCACGCCGCTGGTGGCCGTGGATGCGCGACGGGCTCGCGGCGCCGGACGAGGCCAGCGAGATCGTCGTCGATGCGGCGCCGCCGCTGCCCGAAGCCTTGCCCGACGATCTGGTGACGACCGCACGGACGTTGTGGCGCGCGGGCCAGCGGCGGCGCGCGCTCGCGCTGCTCTACCGGGGCAGCGTCGAGGCGATGGCCGAACGGGCCGGCGTGACCCTGGTGCCGGGCGCGACCGAGGCGCAGTGCCTGCGGGCGTCGCGCCGGCTGCCCGACGTCGGCGACCGTGATGCGTTCGCCGGCATGGTGCGGGTCTGGCAGCGCGCCGCGTACGGCGGGCGGCTGCCCGACGACGCCGGCTTCGAGGCGCTGGTCGCGCAGTTGGCGCCGCGCTTCGGGTGGGCGTGCTGATGGGCTGGCCGGCGCGCATCGGTCTGGGGTTGCTGGCGGCGCTCGCGCTGGCGCTGGGCGTGGCGTGGTTTCTGCACACTCACGAGCGCGTGGACGAGGAGCGGACGCTGCCGCCGCGCGGTGAGGCGGCCTACAACCCGCTGTACGCGTTGCGCCAGGCGCTGCACGAGGCCGGGGTGCCGGCGCAGTCGCGCCAGCGCCTGCGCCTGGACACGATCGCGCTGGGGCCGCGTGACACGCTGCTGGTCTACGGCGATCCGGGGGCGATGACCCCGGCGGAGGTCGAGACCGTGATCGGCTGGGTCGACGGTGGCGGTCACCTGGTGGTGCGCACGCCGCCACCGCGGCTGCGCGACGGCGCGACCCGGCCGCGGACCTTGCTCGGCGCGTTGGGCGTACGGCTGATCGACGGCCCCGGGGTCTGCGAGCACCTGCGGATCGAAGGCCAGCCGCCACATACCGAGTTCTGCGGGGGGCGCCGCTTCGAGCTCGACGCGGCCGAGCCGTGGCTGGCCTGGGGCGACGCGGACGGCCATCTCGCCTACGCCCGCTTCGCCGTCGGCGAGGGGTGGGTGGATGTGCTTGCCGACATGGATTTTCTCGCCAATGGCGCGTTGCGCGAGGGCCCGCACTGGATGCTCGCGCGCCAGGTGCTGGCGCCGAACTGGGGCGAAGGGGCCGTGCACCTGGTCTACGCGGCCAGCGTGCCGCCGCTGTGGTACCTGCTGCTGACGCGTGGCTGGATGGCCTGGGGCCCGCTGTTGCTGGCGCTGGCGGCCTGGCTGTGGATGCGCACCCAGCGGCTGGGGCCCTTGCGGCCATCGCCGCCTGCGGCGCGTCGTGCGCTGCTCGAGCACGTGCGCGCCAGCGGCGAGCACCTGGTGCGCTACGGCCGTGCGCCGCTGCTCTACGAGGCGGTTCGCGAGGCGTTCCTGGCGCGCCTGCGACGACGCGATCCGCTCGCTGCCTCGCTCGAGGGCGAGGCCCGCGACGAGGCGATCGCCGCGCGTACCGGCCTGTCCCCGCGCGAGGTCCGCCAGGCCCTGCTCGCGCCCCGTCCCGACGATGCCAAGGCGCTGCGCCAGCGCATCGCCCGCCTGATCCAGATGCGATCGAACCTCACGAGACCCCGACCATGAGCGAACTGCCCGTGTCCCCGCCCGCGCCGATCACCGGCGATGCCCTCGCCGAACGCGCCGCTGCCGTCCGCGACGAGGTCGCCAAGGCCTTCATCGGCCAGCCGGAGGTGCTCGACCAGATCCTGGTCGCCCTGCTCGCCGGCGGCCACGTGCTGCTCGAAGGTGTGCCCGGCCTGGGCAAAACCTTGCTCGTGCGTGCATTGGCCGCCGCGCTGGGCTGCAACTTCGCGCGCGTGCAGTTCACCCCCGACCTGATGCCCAGCGATGTCAGCGGCCATGCGGTCTGGGACACCAAGAGCGAGACCTTCGTGGTGCGCCGCGGCCCGATCTTCACCAACCTGCTGTTGGCCGACGAGATCAACCGTGCGCCGGCCAAGACCCAGTCCGCGCTGCTGGAGGCGATGCAGGAGCAGCAGGTCACGATCGAGGGCCACAGTTTCGAGCTGCCGCCGCCGTTCATGACCCTCGCTACGCAGAACCCGGTGGAGCAGGAGGGCACTTATCCGCTGCCCGAGGCACAGCTCGACCGGTTCCTGCTCAAGGTGCTGATCGACTACCCCGAGCACGAGGACGAGGTCGCGATGGTGACCGCGATCAGCGGCGGCAAGGTCGCCGCCGATTTCGACCTTTCGCAACTGGCGACGGTACTGGCACCAGGCGAAATCGTCGCGCTGCAGCAGGGCACGGCGGCGACCGTCGTCGATGCCGCGGTCGTCGATTACGCGGTGCGCATCGCCGGCGCGACCCGACGCTGGCCGGGCATCGCGCTGGGCGCCGGTCCCCGCGGCAGCCTGGCGCTGATCCGCGCCGGGCGCGCGCAGGCGGTATTGGCCGGGCGCGATTTCGTCACGCCCGACGACATCCGCGAGATCGCCACGCCCGCGCTGCGCCACCGCATCGCGCTTGCGCCGGAGCTGCAGATCGAAGGCCAGGATGCCGACCAGGTCCTGCAGGCGGTGCTGGCCAAGGTCGACGCGCCGCGCCGATGACGTCCGGCGTTCGCCCACGCGGAGTGCGGCCATGAGGCCGACGCCGGTCCTGATCGGGCTGCTGGTGGTCTGGGGGCTGGCCGGGGTGGCGGCCTCGCTCTGGCCGCCGGCGGTGCTGCCGTGGCAGGCGATCGGTGCGCTGGCGTTGGCGCTGTCGATCGGCGACCTGGCGATGCTGGCGCGCCGGCCCACGCCCGATGTCGTGCGCACGGTGCCCGAGGCCTGGCCGATCGGCGTCGCCCGCCCGGCGGTGCTGGAGATCGAGGGCGGCGCGCGCGCGCAGCACCTGGACGTGCACGACCTGCATCCGCCGGACTGGGAGGCGACAGGCCTGCCACGGCGGCTGCGGCTCGCGCCGGGCACGGTCGCCCGGGTCGAATACCGGCTGCGTCCGACCCGGCGCGGCGAGGCCGCATTCGACGGTGTACAGCTGCGCCTGCGCTCGCCGCTGGCGCTGTGGCGGCAGCGGCGCAGCGCCGGCGCGCGGCAACGCGTGCGGGTGTTCCCGAATTTCGCACCGCTGACCCGGCTCGCGCTGCTCAGCGCCGACCAGGCCTCACGGCTGGTCGGCGCCCACATCAAGCGGCGGCGCGGCGAGGGCACCGATTTCCACCAGATGCGCGAGTACCGCGTCGGCGACAGCCTGCGCCAGATCGACTGGAAGGCCAGTTCGCGCGCGCGCAAGCTGATCTCGCGCGAGTACCAGGACGAGAAGAACCAGCAGTTGATCGTCGTGCTCGACACCGGGCGGCGGATGCTCGCCCAGGATGGGGCGCTGTCGCACTTCGACCATGCCCTCGATGCGGCGCTCGTGGTGTCCTATCTCGCGTTGCGCCAGGGCGATGCAGTCGGATTGCTGGCGACCGGCGGCGATGCGCGCTGGATGGCGCCGCAGCGCGGCATGGGCGCGGTCGATACGCTGCTGCGCGTGAGCTACGACCTGCAACCGCAGGCGGTGGCGACCGACTACCTCGCCGCGGCGACCGAACTGTCGCTGCGCCAGCGCCGGCGCGGCCTGCTGATGCTGGTGACCAACCTGCGCGACGAGGACATCGAGGACGTGCTGGCTGCAGTGCGCATGCTGCAGAAGCGGCATTTGGTCGTCGTCGCCTCGCTGCGCGAGCGCGCGCTCGACGAGGTACTCGATGCGCAGGTGCGCGATCACGACGACGCCGTGCGCGCTGGTGCCACCGCGCGCTATCTGGCCCAGCGCAAGGCCGCGCACGATGCGCTGCGCAACCACCGCGTGACCGTGCTCGACGTCACCGGCGAGCAGCTGCCGTCCGCGCTCGTCGAACGGTATCTGGCGATCAAGCGCGACGGCATGTTGTGAGGCGGGCGCCAGTTCACGCGCTGCGCATGCGATCGCGCTACGCTGCCCGCGCGCGCCAGGACGCCGCGCAGGGGGAGGGTCCGGCCGCGATGCCCGCCATCGGAGGAATCGCCATGCTGACCGTTTGTCCCCAAATCCCATCCGCGGCCGCTCGCCGCCCGCGTGCGCTGCGTCTTGTCGCGGCCACTGCGCTGCTCGCCCTGCTGTCGGCTTGTGCGGCCACGGTGCAGCGGCCGGCCGGCGTGCCAGAGGAACCGGTCGTGTTCGGGGGCGACGTGCGCCAGGTCGTGCTGGTGGTCGAGGGCAGCGATACCGCGCGCGCGTCGGACGACTGGTCGCGGTTCCGCGCGCTGTGGGACGAGGCGATCCGCAACGCGACGTCGGCCGCCGGGATGCAGGGCAGCGTGCGCGACAGCCAGCCGGCCACGCTCGATCCGCCTGGGGTCGTGGTGGTACTGCGTGTGGACAGCTACCGCTATGTGTCGACCGGCGCCCGCATCGGCCTGGGCGTGATGACCGGCAACGCGCACATCAAGGCCAGCGCGCAGTTCGTCAAGCAACCCGGGGGCCGGGTCGTTGCCACGCGCAGCTACGACACGACGTCGAGCGCCTGGCAGGGTGTCTTCGCGCCGATGACCCCCAAGCAGGTGCAGGCGATCGCCGACCGCATCGTGGCCGAGGTCCGCGCCGGCAGTTGATCCGCCGGTGCGGTGCCCAGTCGGGTCAGGCGTCGAGGTGGAAGTAGGGCTCGACCGTGCCCTTGAGCTTGACCGTCAGCGGCTGGCCGCGGCGGTCAAGCGCACGGCCGGCGGCGACCCGGATCCAGCCTTCGCTGACGCAGTATTCCTCGACGTCGCGGCGCTCGTTGCCGTTGAACCGGATGCCGATACCGCGGTTCATCGCGTCCGCATCGTAGTGCGGGCTGCGCGGGTCGTTGGACAGGCGGTCGGGCGGTGTATCGGTCATGGCGGTCGAAAATCGCGATCGGAAAGGGCCAAAGGATACCGCCGGCGAACGCCGGCTTCATCTGCGGTGCCGCGCTCAGGGCGCCAGGCCGCGTCCCTGGCGCCGCGCGTTGTCGATGACCGCGCGCACCAATGCGCGGTCGTGGTGACGGGAGATCGGCGTTGCCCCCAACGCGATCGCGCGATCGCGCAACGCGGCGGTGACGTCGTAATGGGCGCCGCTGGTGCGGTTCTGGAACGCGCGGCGCGGGATGCCGAGCTGCGCGGCGAAGGCGTGCAGCTCGTCGAGTGTGTCCGCCAGCAGGTGCGCCCAGCGTTCGCCGCGCCACAGGTGCACCGCATCGTCGACGTAGACGGTCATGGCAGGCCTGCACATCGGCGTCATTGCCGGTTGTTCATGATAGCGCCCGGATGCGGCCGCGCGCCTGTGCGGTCTGCACTTTCCAGCAGCGGAATCGATCGCAACGCGCACGCGTTGCATATCGTTTCGTGCGGCGAAACCCCTCGTTTTTCCCGGCATTTGTGCGCAGTCGCGACATGCAGGATTTGGGGTCGCGCCCGCGAATCGTTAAAATGGCCGATTCGTGTCGATTAAACGAGTGATTCGAGGAGGGCAGACCCGTTGTGATGATGCGTGGTTCCAGATGGTTGTTATGTGGTGTCCTGGCAGGTGCGGTACCTGCGGTGTCGGCCGATGACGGGGCCGACCAGGGGCGCAGTCTCGATCTTGGCGGCGCGGTCCGCTTCAACTACGGATGGCTCGATTACGGGCCGACCAGCGGCCTGCAGACCGAACTGGTCCGGGTCGACGCCAAGGGCCATGCCGACCCGGCGTTCTTCTCCCTGCAATACCGCTGGTACGACGGTTTCGATGCCGTGCATCACGCCTATGCGGGCTGGCGCCTGGAAGATGGTCACGATGGCGGACCGGTGTCCGATATTCGCGCCGGTGTCCAGCAGGTCCCGTTCGGCCTGCTGCCGACCGCCTCGCACAGTTTCTGGTTCGGCTCCGGGTATTACCTGGGCATCGAGGACGATTACGACCTGGGTGTGGTCTGGCAGCGCCAGCACGGCGCGCACCAGTGGCATGCGGGGGTGTTCTCGGGCGACGAGTACGGCACCGGCGCCAATTTCGACCGCTATTCCTTCGATGTCGCGACGACCAAGGACCTGCCTTATCGCGAGCGCGAGCGCGCGATCGTGCGCTACGAGCGCAGCGGCACGAGCGGCGGCTGGGAGACGGCCTATGGCGCGTCGGCATTCGCCGGCCGCATCGAGAATCGCGTCGACGGCCGCAAGCACGATCACACCGGTGCGGCGCTGCACGGACAGTGGCGCCGCGGTCCGTTGACGCTGCAGGCGCAGTGGGCGCGCTACCGCTACGACAACCCCGAGTCGCGGATCGCGATGTCGGCCTTCATGTTCCCGTTCGAGATCGCCTCGCAGGCCGACGTGCCGACGTTCAATGTCGCCTGGGACGTGCAGCGTACGGGCTGGTTCGACAGCATCACCTGCTACAACAATGCCAGCGCGACGCTGCCGGTGGGCGGCGATCCGGGCCTGCGCGACTCGATCCAGAACGTCACCGGCTGCAGCTTCGGCAAGGGCGTAATGCTGACCTACGTCGACTGGATCGCCGGCAAGAACATGTGGTTCGCCGGCGGTCCGGGCATCGGCGTGCGCGACCCGGCCAACGACGGCTGGCATTCCCGGCTCAACATCAACGTCGGCTTCTACTTCTGACCGAGGGCCGGGCGCTGACCCGGCCCGCGTTCCGGCGGTGGCCTTGCCGCCGCTTTCACCTGGACACGGCGGCGCCTGGCACAGGCTGCAACCCGACGCCGTGTCCCGCATAAGGACTTTCCATGAACGACTCTCCCGCGCATCCGGCTGCCGAGCCGGCCGCACCACCGGAACGCTGGCACTCGCGCATTCTCGGCCCGGTCTTCTACCCGTCGGCGCTGATCGTGCTGGCCCTGGTGGTGCTTTCGTTCGTCGTGCCCGAGGCGACCGAGACCGCGTTCGGCCACGCCAAGACCTGGGTCGCCAATGATGCGGGCTGGTTCACTGTGCTCGCGGTGGCGGGCTTTCTGGTGTTCATCATCGGCATCGCGCTCAGCGGCTTCGGCCGGATCAAGCTCGGGCCCGATCACAGCCGGCCCGATTACAGCTACGTCACCTGGTTCGCGATGCTGTTCGCGGCGGGCATGGGCATCGGTCTGATGTTCTTCGGCGTCGCCGAGCCGATCATGCATTATGCCGATCCGCCGGTTGGTGACGCGCAGACCGTCGCCGCCGCCCGTCAGGCGATGCGGATCACCTTTTTCCACTGGGGCGTGCACGCCTGGGCGATCTACGCGGTGGTCGCGCTGTCGCTGGCGTACTTCGCTTACCGACACGGTCTGCCACTGCGGATCCGCTCGTCGCTGTACCCGATCATCGGCGAGCGTATCCACGGCCCGATCGGCCACGCGGTCGACACCTTCGCGGTCCTGGGCACGATCTTCGGTCTGGCGACCTCGCTGGGTCTGGGCGTGATCCAGATCAACGCCGGCCTGAACTATCTGTTCGGCATCGCGGTAGGGACCACGACTCAGATCGTGCTGATCACAGTGATCACGCTGATCGCGACCGGCTCGGTGGTCAGCGGCCTGGATCGTGGCGTGCGCCGGCTGTCGGAACTCAACATGATCATGGCAGTCGCGCTGCTGGCGTTCGTGCTGATCGCCGGGCCGACGGTCTACCTGATGCAGACCTTCGTACAGAACACCGGCATGTACGTGTCGAACCTTTTCTCGATGACCTTCAACCTCTACGCCTACGAGCCGACCAGCTGGCTCGGCGGCTGGACGCTGTTCTACTGGGGCTGGTGGATCGCCTGGTCGCCGTTTGTGGGCATGTTCATCGCGCGCATCTCGCGCGGCCGCACGATCCGCGAGTTCGTCGTCGGCGTGCTGCTGGTCCCGCTGGGCTTCACGTTCCTGTGGATGACCATCTACGGCAACACGGCCTTGCACATGGTCATGGTCGACGGCGTGACCCAACTGGTGGATGCGGTGGCGGCCGACAGTTCGGTGGCGATCTTCCAGTTCCTGGAGAACCTGCCGTTCTCGACGCTGACCTCGGGCCTGGCGACCGCGCTGGTGGTGATCTTCTTCGTGACCTCGTCGGATTCGGGCTCGCTGGTCATCGATATGCTCACCACCAAGGGTGAGGAAGAGTCGCCGGTTTGGCAGCGCATCTTCTGGGCACTGGCCGAAGGCGCGGTGGCGATCGCGCTGTTGCTCGCCGGTGGTCTGGCCGCGCTGCAAGCCGCGACGATCGCCTCGGCGCTGCCGTTCACCGTGGTCATGATCGTGATGTGCTGGGGCATGGTGAAGGCCATGCGGTTGGAGGTCGTGAAGCGCACGAGCATCCGCGACGCGCGCATTGCGCCGGTCGCGGCAGGCGGCGGCGACTGGAAGGTGCGACTGCGCGCATTGGCCCACCACCCGCTGCAGAAGGAGGTGCTCTCGTTCCTGCATGCGCAGGTCAAGCCGGCGTTCGAGGACGTGGCGACGGAGCTGCGCAGGCAGGGCCTGGAGGTATCGGTGGAAGAGGGCGAGGACGGCCGCGTGTGGCTGCAGGTCGGCCATGGCGAGGAGATGGACTTCTACTACTCGGTGCGGCCGGTGTCGTACGAGCCGCCGAGCTTCATGCTCGACGACCCGCGCCGGCGCAAGAAGGACTCCGATCGCTACTACCGCGCCGAGGTGCACCTGCGCGAGGGCGGGCAGGACTACGATGTGATGGGCTGGCGTCGCGACGAGCTGATCCACGACGTGCTCGACCAGTACCAGCGTCACATCCACTTCCTCAACGTGGTGCGCTAGCACTCCGCAGGACCGCAACGCAGAAGGCCGCGCAGATGCGCGGCCTTCTGCTGTCTGGGCTCAGGCCGGTCGGGGGCCGGCCATTGCGCTCAGCGCTGCACGAGCGCCGGGCGCAGCTCGCGTCGCAGCCAGTCGTCGACGAGTTGCTTTTCGTAGCGCAAGGCGTCGCTACTCATGGTGCTGCCGGCGCGCTGCAAGAAACCCATGTCGCGCAACTCGCGTGGCCCTTCGGCGACGATCGTGCCCGATGCGTCGCGCAGCACGAAGTCCAGATCGATCCGCGGCGGGTAGTGATCCTTGACGATGCGCACATGGTCGAGCTGCGGACCGTGCCAGGGTTCGTACATGCCGGCGCGGCGGATGTCGTGGATCGTGACCTCCAGCGTGCTGCCCGGAGGTAATTCACGCTCGGCGCGGCGGCGGATGTGCTCGGCGATCTGCACGACCCAGTTGCCGCGGCGCGCCTCCCAGCGATTGCCGCTCTGGCGGATATCGGAGAATGCATCCGGATCGGTCCATTGCACCGACACCGGGCTGTCGCCGGGCAGCGACCTCGGGATCTGGGGGTCGGTCACGTCGCTGCGTGCCAGCACCGGCGCGGCGATCGCGGTCAGGGCGGCGGCAAGCAGCAGGGGCAGGGAACGGCGGTTCATGGCGGTGACTCCCTCGCGTGCGGGGTCCGCACGTCGCATCGGACTGGAATCGGAGCATGCGCCGGGCGGGCTTAACCCGCAATCAAGGTGCCGGGCTCAGTCGAGCAAGAAGGCGTGCGACCGCGCCTGCGGGCGCTGCAGCACCGGTCGCGCGGCGGCCAGGCAGGCGAGCGTCAGGCCAAAGAGCGTGCCGTTCCGCGCGAGGGCGTGCGCTATCACCGGCGAGCCGAGCATCCGCATCCGGACGTCCTCCTCACTGCGTTGGGTCTTGAGCGGGTCGAGCCGCCATGGCCGGCGGCACGTGGCATCGGTTCATCCGCGGGCGCGGCGCTCGCGGCACGGCCGGCACGAAAAAAGGCCGCCCTCGCGGGCGGCCTCACCTGACCTCGCGGCCGTGGCCGCTCAGCCCTTCACGCACACCACCTGACGCAGGGTGTGCACGATCTCCACCAGATCCGTCTGCGCCGCCATGACCGCTTCGATGTCCTTGTAGGCGGCCGGGCTTTCGTCGATGACCGCCGCGTCCTTGCGGCATTCGACGTGCGCGGTCGCCTCGCGGTGCTGCGCCAGCGTGATCTGCTGCCGGGCGGCCGTGCGGCTCATCACACGTCCGGCGCCGTGGCTGCAGCTGTGGAAGCTGTCGCCGTTGCCCAGCCCACGCACGATGAAGCTCTTCGCGCCCATGCTGCCCGGGATGATCCCGAGTTCGCCGGTCCGCGCGCTCACCGCGCCCTTGCGGGTCACGTACACCGCTTGCCCGGCGTGCGATTCCTTCTGCACGTAGTTGTGGTGGCAGTTCACCGCCAGCGTCTCGAGCTGGAACTTCGGCAGCCGGTGGCGCAGCTCGGCCAGGACCCGCGCCATCATCGCCTCGCGGTTTTCGCGGGCGTAGTCCTGCGCCCACGACACCGCCTCCACGTAGTCCTCGAACAGCGGCTCGCCCTCCATGAAAAACGCGAGGTCGCGGTCGGGCAGATGGAAGCCCAGCACGCGGTGTTCGAGCTGCTTGCGCGCCTGCTCGATGAAGTAGGTGCCGATCAGGTTGCCGGTCCCGCGCGAGCCCGAATGCAGCATGACCCATACGGCATCGGATTCGTCGAGGCACAGCTCGATGAAGTGATTGCCGCCGCCGAGCGTGCCGATCTGGCAGTCCAGCTTGTCGGTGCGGATCCGTCGGTGCTTCTGCTTGATCACGTCCAGGCGCTCAATCAATCCGGATTGCGCGATGCGCGTGCCAATGCTGTCGGGCAGCTTCCGGTGTTCGCCGCCGCGGCCGTTGCCGACCGGCACCGCGCGCTCGATGCCCGAGCGGATCTGGGCCAGGCTGTCGGGAAGGTCTTTCGCGCGCAGCGTGGTGCGCACCGCGGCCATGCCGCAGCCGATGTCCACGCCGACCGCGGCCGGAATGATCGCGCCGCGCGTGGGGATCACCGAACCAACGGTCGCGCCCTTGCCCAGGTGCACGTCCGGCATCACCGCCACCCATGGCCCGACGAACGGGATCGCGGCGATGTTGCGCAGCTGCGCGTGGGCCTGGTCATCCAGCGGCACGCCGCGCACCCAGCCTTTGATCGGCGTGGCGCTGCCTTCGGCATGCAGGAGTTCGAATTGCGATTGGGGACTCATGTCTCTTTCCTTCGATGGTCCCGCGCGCTGCATCCGTGCACCGCGCGGAGGAATGACTACTTCATCGTCACCAGCTGCTTCAGCACGCCGTCCAGGCCGCCGAACACGGTGAGCGTGTCGATCTTCTCGGTCACCTTCTCCAGCGCCTCCAGTTCCTTGAGGCGCATCAGTACCGGGGAGTCCTCGATCAGCTTCGCGGTGTTGAGCAGCGAACGCGTGGCGTTGGCTTCCTCGCGCCTGCGGATCACGTTGGCCTGGGCCGCCTTCTCCGCCTGCACCACCTCGTTGAGGATCGTCTTCATCTCCCCCGGCAGGATCACGTCCTTGACGCCGACGCCGAGCACCTCGACGCCCAGGCCGGCTACCTGGCCGCGCACGTACGCGAAGATGTCCGCGTCCAGCGAGGCCTTGTCGCCCAGCAGTTCGTCGAGGGTGCGCGCGGCGACGACCTTGCGCAGGCCGTACTGCAGCTCGCGGTACAGGTGATCGCCGGACTTCGCGACCTTGGTGCGCGCGGCGACCGGGTCGGTCACGCGTACGCTGGCCGCGAGGTTCACGCGCAGCGACACGCGGTCGCGGGTCAGCAACTCCTGGCCCGACACCTCGACCGGCTGCACGCGCAGGTCGACGACTTCGGCGACCACGTTCTTGTGGAAGTTCCAGAACGCGTAGGCGCCGGGACCGAGCGTTCCCAGCAGCGAGCCGTCGATGAAGACCAGGCCGGCCGCTTCCGCCGGCACGTCGACGACCACGGCGACCTTCGACAGCAGGCCGAGCTGGCGCAGGCGGCGCAGCACGTCCGGGCGCACGGCGAGGCCGTCGGCGAGCGACACACGCTCGACGGCGACATCGACCAGTCCGCGCCAGTACAGCCTGCGCGCGCCGGGCGCCAGCACGTCCTCGAGCTTGCCGTGCCGGAACACGAGGCCGACTTCGTCGGCACCAATGTCGGCGTGCACGAACACCGAGTCCAGCTGTCCGCCGAGGCGCGCGATCAGTGCGTCGGCATCGTGGCCAGCATAGACCGGCGCGGAAATGTCGTAGGTGCGCACCTCGACCCGGTGGAACGGGTCGAACATGCGATGCACGCCGGGCGCGAGGACGCGCTCGAACTGACGGTTGCGATACACCAGGCCGCGCTCGCCGTCACCGATCACGACCCGCCTGGTCCAGAACATGCTGTGGACATGCACGGCACTCTCTCCTTGGTTGTTGGCACTGGTGGTCCGATCCGGATGTCGATGCCGCCGCGATGGATCGGTTAGCGCGGCGGCAGTACGTCGCATCGCGGTGGTGTGCGATGCGGTGCGGGCGGACCCGCGAGGAAGATGGACGCGGCCCTGGCATCGCCGTCGCGGAGCGTGGCGTGCGCGCGGCGCGGAGACGGCGCCCGGGCATGAACGTCGCGATGGATCGCGGCGGTGCGCAGGCGGTCCGCGCGCCTCGGGGACGCTGGCCCGGTGACGGATCCGCTGCGACGGTTCGCGGCATCGACAGGCCGGGGCCTGTCGCGCGCGACACGCCGCGCGGGCCGTGTCCTGGTGTGGAACTTGCGTTCCGGTGTCATGACGTGACAGGTCATGCTTGGAGCGGGAGTCGAACCCGCGACAGTCGGATTAACAGTCCGATGCTCTACCCATCTGAGCTATCCAAAGGTGGACGAACCGGACTCGAACCGGTGGCCGGCGGTGGTTCCGCTGCTCTGCCTCTGAGCTATCGTCCGCTCATCGCACCATCGCCTCGCACGCGCCGGCATACGCCACGGCAGTGCCGCGCGCACCGGACGGGATCGCAACCCGCACCGCAAGCCCGTGTTCGTCGATGGTCCGATCGGCACCTTCCGGCGCCGATCCATTCTGCAGGCTGCACCCGCCCGTCGCCCGTGCCCGGCATCAGGGCACAGCGTTGCCGCCACGCAATGGCGAACGCCTCGCGACATAATCGCCCGATAATCAGGAAACCGGTTTTCCCGGATGCCTCGGGTCGAATGCGAAACCTGCGAATCTATTGCATACGCGTAGTCGAACGCACAAACAAAACGCCCCCGGATGTGGCATCCGAGGGCGTTCGCGTGCCTCGGAGATCGGGGTGCCGATCTCCTTGGAATCGAGGAGATCAGTCGAAGATGTGGCCGGACAGGTCGCGCCGCACTGCCTGCTGCGCGCATGGCGCCGCTTCGCGCTGGACGCGCGGCAGGCGGGGCATGTCGACAGGGGAGAAGGCGGTTTTCATGGTGTCGCGGATGTCGTGGAAACGTCGGGTTGGCCGGATGGGCGCGAACATTACATGGACTTAATCATCCGTGCAAGCGGGTCGGTCGATTTTTCGGCCAATTTGCGGTCGATTATCCCGGGAAGTGGAGGCGAACGCCGCGATCACGAGGGGCGTCACGTCGAGCGCATATGCTGGTCCCATGCGCAAATCGATCTCATGGATGTCCTGCACGATCGGACTGCTGGCCGGCGGCCTTGTCCATGGCGACGATCGCGTCGACAGGCTGGTCGCGTTGGCGCCCGGACTCAATCGCGGGGTGCTCGCGTCCGCCCTGCAGGCACGTGATTGCGCCGCGCGCACGCGCGATGTCGGCCAGCGGCTGGTGGTGATCGATTACTCGCGGCCCTCGACCGAGGTCCGCCTGTGGGTGTTCGATCTGGCGCAGGCGCGGTTGCTGCATGCAGAGCATGTCGCCCATGGACGCGGCAGCGGCGGCAACCGGCCGACCGTGTTCTCCGATGTCGAGGGCAGCTACCAGTCCAGCCTGGGGCTGTTCGCGACGGCCGAGACCTACACTGGCCAGAACGGTTACTCGCTGCGCCTGGACGGCCTGGAGCCGGGCATCAACGGCCGCGCCCGCGAGCGATTGATCGTCATGCACGGTGCCGACTACGTCGACCCCGAACAGGGCCGGCGCCAGGGGCGACTGGGACGCAGCTGGGGCTGCCCGGCGGTGCGCACCGCGGTGGCGCGCGCGGTGATCGACGATCTCAAGGACGGCCAGCTGCTGTTCGCCTATGCCGACGATCCTGGCTGGCGACAGGACTCAGTCTTGCTCCACTGCCCGGCCCGCTGAACGCGCGGCACCGGCTTCACGTGACCGGCGCAGCGGACGCGGAACCATGCCGGCATCCCACGCTGCAGGAGCGCCCCGATGACGCCATCCCGATCCCACCTTGTGCGCTGGATGACCGGCTGCCTGGGGCTGCTGTTGGCCTGCGCGCCGGCGATTGCCCAGGACCGACCACAGGCGGATGTCGAGGCCGCACTGACACCCGAGACGGTCAATGCGGCGACGGCCGACGCCGGCGATGCGACGATGCTGCGCGCGCAGGTGCTGCTCGACCGTGCGCATTTCTCCCCCGGCGAGATCGATGCGCAGGGCGGGACCAACACCACGCGCGCAATCGCCGCCTTCCAGCGTTTCCACGGTCTGGAGGCGAGTGGCACGCTGGATGCGCGCACCTGGCAGGCGCTCACCGCCGATGCTGTGCCAGCGCTGATGGCGCACACGCTGACCGCCGACGAGGTCGCCGGTCCCTTCGTCGCGCTGCCCGAGGACATGATGGAAAAGGCCAAGCGCGAGGCGCTGGGCTTCGAAAGCCTCGCCGAAGCGCTGGGCGAGCGGTTCCATGCCGCGCCCGCGCTGCTGCGGCGGCTCAATCCCAGTGCCCGATTCGAGGCGGGCACGCGCATCGTGGTCCCGAACACGGCCGATGCCCCGGCGCTGGCGAAGCCCGAGCGGGTGGTGGTCAGCAAATCCGATTCGGTGGTGCGGCTGGTCGACGGCGCCGGCAAGGTCTACGCGCAGTTCCCGGCCTCGACTGGCAGCGAGCACGATCCGCTGCCGATCGGCGAGTGGAAGGTCGAGGGCGTGGCCGAGGACCCGACCTTCCACTACAACCCGGACCTGTTCTGGGACGCCGACCCGGGACACGCCAAGGCCACGCTGCCGCCGGGGCCCAACAACCCGGTCGGGACGGTCTGGATCGACCTGTCCAAGCCGCATTACGGCATCCACGGCACGCCGGAGCCGGCGAACATCGGCAAGACCCAGTCGCACGGTTGCATCCGGATGACCAACTGGAGCGCGCGCCGGGTGGCGGGTGTCGTCGGGCCGGGCACCGTCGTAATGCTGGACGAATAGACCATGACCCGTGCCGGCCTGTGGGTCGCGCTCGCGGCGGTGCTCGCGCTGGCGAACGCGGCCGTATTCCTGTGGCGTGGTGGATCCGCGCACGATGTCGCGTCGCCCGTGGTCACCGAGGCCGCGCCGTCGCCGGCGCCAGATCCGGGGCCGTCCGACAATGCGGCGGCACCCCCTGCGTCGGTGCCCGCCGCCCATGTCCCCGGCGCCGAGCCCCCGGCGGCACCCGATGCGACGCCTGCGCCGGACCCGCGCGTCGACGCGCATGCGTCGCCTCGGCTGCTGTTGCCAGTACAGGGCATCCCGTTCGCCGACGTGCGCGACACGTTCGACGATGCGCGTGGCAGCGAACGCCGGCACGAGGCGCTCGACATCATGGCCCCTGCCGGCACGCCGGTGCTGGCGGCCGCGGACGGCACGATCGAAAAGCTGTTCACCAGCGATCGCGGTGGTCTGACGATCTACCAGTTCGAGCCTACTGGCACTTGGTCGTACTACTACGCGCACCTGCAGGCCTATGCGCCCGGCATCGCGGAGGGCACGCAGGTGCGGCGCGGCGATGTCATCGGCCGGGTCGGCAGCACCGGCAACGCCGATCCGGCTGCTCCGCATCTGCATTTCGCAGTGTTCCGGCTGACGCCCGAACGCCAGTGGTGGACCGGTGCGCCGGTCAACCCGTATCCGCTGCTCGAACGGCCCTGACTAAGGCGCGAGCAGCGGACGCAGGGCCGGCCAGACGTGATCGAGGATCTTCGTCTGCGCCTCGGCGGTGGGATGCAGGTTGTCGTCCTGGAAGTTGCCGCGGTCGTCGGCGACCGGCTCGAGCAGGAACGGCAGCAGTGCGACGTCGAACGTGTCGGCGAGCAACCGGTAGTTGGCCTCGAAGCCGCGCGTGTAGTCCGGGCCGAGGTTGGGCGGCATGCGCATGCCCACCAGCAGCACGCGCGCGCCGACGTGCTGCGAGGCGCCGATCATCCGCGCCAGGTTGCGCCGGGCCTCGGCCAGCGGCAGCCCGCGTAGCCCGTCGTTGGCGCCCAGCGCGATGATGACCACCTGCGGGCGCTCGCGCACGACTGCCTGCACGATCCGAGACGCGCCGCCGGCGGTGGTCTCGCCCGAGATGCTCGCATTGACCACTCGCCAATCCGGCGCCTCGTGCTGCAGCCGTTGTGCGAGCAGGCCGACCCAGCCTTGCGCGGCGGACATGCCGTAGCCCGCCGACAGTGAATCACCCATGACCAGGAGCGTCTTGGCCTGCGGATCGGCGGCAGGGCGGGCCGTCGCGGCCTGGGCCTGTGCTAGAACGGGCAGGGCCAGCAGACACGCCAGCATCCAGCGCGCCACGCGCGCTTGCATCGGGCGGCGCATGGCCGCAATTCCCAGTGTCATCTCCCATGTCTCCGGTTGGTCGGCGATGCCGCATCGCGACGGTGCGCCGGACTGGCGCGAACAGCGAAGGATATCTATGCACGACGGTTCCCCCCTGCAAGATGAAGCCGTGCGCGCGGCAGGCCATGCGCTCGACGTCGACGGACTGGGCAAGCGGGTCACGCTGCCGTCCGGTGACCTGACGATCCTGCAGGACGTCGGCTTCCGTATCGGGCATGGCGACACGGTGGCGATCGTCGGGGCCTCGGGCTCGGGCAAGAGCACGTTGCTGTCGCTGCTGGCCGGGCTCGACACACCCAGCGCGGGTCGCGTGCTGCTCGACGGCGCGCCGATCTCCACGCTCGACGAGGACGGCCGGGCGCGCGTGCGCGGCGAGAAGGTCGGCTTCGTGTTCCAGAGTTTCCAGCTGCTGCCGTCGCTGACTGCGCTGGAGAACGTCATGCTGCCCCTGGAGCTGCGCGGCGACCGCGATGTCGAGGCACCGGCGCGCGAGGTGCTGCAGCGTGTCGGTCTGGGCGAGCGCCTGGGCCATTATCCACGCCAGCTCTCGGGCGGCGAGCAGCAGCGCGTGGCGCTGGCGCGCGCGTTCGTGACCCGGCCCTCGCTGCTGTTCGCCGACGAGCCGACCGGCAACCTGGACACCGCCACCGGCCAGGCGATCGTCGACCTGCTGTTCGCGCTCAATGCCGATGCCGGCACCACGCTGGTGCTGGTCACCCACGACGATCGCCTGGCGGCGCGCTGCGCCCGGCGCCTGCGCATCGACAGCGGCCGGCTCGTCGCCGACGAGGCGCTGGCCGCATGAGGACCGCGGGCCTCGCCTGGCGGCAGCTGCGCCGCGACTTCAAGGCCGGCGACATCCGCATCCTGTTCGCGGCGCTGGTGCTCGCGGTCGTCGCGGTGACTGCGGTGGGCTTCGTCACCGATCGCGCCGAGCGCGCATTGGCGATCGAGGCCAACCGCCTGCTCGGCGGCGATGCGGTGGTGCGCGGCGATGCGCCGATCGACGGTGCGATCCGCACCGCCGCCGATGCGCCTGGCCTGCGCGCGGTCGAGACTGTCGAGCTCGACAGCATGATCCGCGTCGGCGAGGGCGATGCGGCCAATCTGCGCCTGGGCGACGTGCGCGCGCTCGGTGACGGCTTTCCGCTGCGCGGCAGCTTCCGGATCGATCGCGGCGATGGCGTCGAACGCGATGCGCAGGCGGTGCCCGAACCCGGGACCGCCTGGATGAGCCGGGCCGGGGCGGACACGCTCGGCGCGGCGGTCGGCGACACCGTGCACTTGGGCGAACGCAGCTTCCGTCTCGCCGCGCTGGTGCTGCAGGAGCCCGATGCGTCGATCGACTATTTCAATGTCGCGCCGAAGGTGTTCCTGCACCTGTCCGATCTGGCGGGCACCGGGCTGATCCAGCCGGGCAGCCGCATCGGCTATCGCCTCGTCGTCGCCGGCGACGCCAACGCGGTCGACGGCTTCACCCGCCTGGCACGTGCGCAGCTGGGCCGCGGCCAGCGCGTGGAGACGATCGGCGACGCGCGCCCCGAAGTGCGCTCCTCGCTCGATCGCGCCGGCCGCTTCTTGGGGCTGGCGGCGCTGGTGTCGGTGATCCTGGCGGCGGTCGCGGTGGCAATGGCCGCGCGCCAGCATTCGGCCCGGCATCTGTCGTCGGTCGCGGTGATGCGCTGCATGGGCGCGCAGCAGCGCACGCTGGTCGGCATCCACGTCGGCGAACTGCTGCTGCTCGGGGTGGTCGCTTGCACCTTGGGGGTCGCGATCGCGTTCGGGCTGCAGTGGGCGGTCGGCCGCTGGCTCGCGTCGCTGCTGGGCTTGTCGATCCCGGCCGCCGGCGTGTTGCCCGCGCTGCAGGGCTACGGCGTCGGTCTGATCGTGCTGCTGGCCTTCGGCGCGCCGCCGGTGCTGGCGCTGCGGCGGGTGCCGGCGCTGCGCGTGCTGCGTCGCGACCTCGGCGGCTTCGAGCCCAGCGCATGGCTGGTCGGGCTGACCGGTTTCGCCGGGCTGGCCGCGCTGTTGTGGTGGAAGGCCGGGTCGGCGGCGCTTGGTGGCGCGATGCTGGCCGGTATCGCGGCCACGTTCGCGGTGCTGGCGCTGCTCGCGTGGGCGCTGATCGCGCTGGTGCGTGCACTGCGTTCGAAGCTGCGAGGCAGCCTGCGCTACGGCCTGGCCAACGTGAGCCGGCGCGCGGGCACCAGCGTTGCGCAGATCAGCGCACTCGGCCTGGGCCTGATGGCGCTGCTGCTGCTGACGTTCGTACGCACGGACCTGCTCGATCGCTGGCAGCTGGCGATCGGCCAGGACGCGCCCAACCGCTTCATCATCAACGTGCAGCCCGACCAGCTCGACCCCGTGCGCGGTTTCATCGCCGAACAGGCGATCGAGCCGCCGGTGCTGTTCCCGATGGTGCGCGCGCGCCTGCTCGCGCGCAATGGCGAGGCGGTACGCGGCGAGGATTACCTGGGACGCAGCGGCGACGAGGCCCAGGACCGCCAGGCCCAGCGCCGGGCCGAGCGCGAGTTCAACCTGTCGATGCAGGGCGCGCTGCGCGATGACAACCAGATCACCGCCGGCAGGTACTGGGGCGATACGGTGCCCGCGTCGCCGGAATTGTCGGTCGAGGAGGGCTTTGCCAAGGACCTGGGCTGGCAGATCGGCGACCGCATCGCGTTCGACATTGCCGGCCAGCGGTTCGAGGCGCCGATCACCAGCCTGCGCAGTATCGAGTGGGAGAGCTTCCGGCCGAACTTCTTCGTCGTCGCCTCGCCCGGCGCACTCGACGGCTACCCGGCCAGCCACATCACCGCGGTGCGCGTGCCCCCCGAGCGGCCGCGCTTTACCGCCGATCTGGTGCAGCGCTTCCCGAACCTGTCGGTCGTCGACATCGACGCGGTGCTGACCCAGGTGCGCAGCACCGCCGACCAGGTCTCGACCGTGGTGCAGGTGGTGTTCTGGTTCTCGCTCGCCGCCGGCGTGCTGGTGTTGCTGGCGGCGGTCAGCGCCAGCCAGGACGAACGCCTGCTCGAAGGCGGCGTGATGCGCGTGCTCGGCGGCCGACGCGCGCAATTGCGTCTGGCGCAGGCCTCGGAGTTCGCGGCGATCGGCTTGCTGTCGGGCGTGGTCGCCGCATTGGCCGCATCGGTGTTGGCCGGTGTCGTCGCGGTGCAGGTGTTCGACCTGCCGTGGCGGCCGAACTGGGCGCTGGCCGCGGCGGGCGGCGGCATCGGTGTCGGCGTGACGCTCGCGGCCGGCCTGTGGGCGACCCGCCGCTTGCTCGACGCACCGCCTTCGGTGACGCTGCGTGAGTTGCAGGAATGAGATGGCCGGGCGGCGCATGGACACTGCCCGACCCGAGGCTCACTCGATCACATCCTCGGCCGCATCGAAGCGGCGGGCGTACTCGCGTTCCGTGCTGACCCGAAGCACTTCCTCGCCCGCCAGTTCGGGTGCGCCGTAGACGGCGTAGGCGACGCGGTCCTGCTTGCGACCGACCAGATGCAGGCGGTAACGCGACTGGCCGCTGCCGGTCTCGGACGGGTAGTGCTTCGGCGGGTCCGTGCCGTCGAGGTCGAGTTCGTTGTTGTCGATGACGCCGCCGACGAACAGTGCACGGATGGGCATCGCGGTCTCCTGTGGGGGGGAAGGCCCGGCCATCGTGCCGACGCGGATGTTCGCGATGCATCAACGTGGCGTTGGCATCGCGATGACGCGGTGCCTTGGTGCGGCATGCGCATGGGGGCCCTGCAGGCTGCTGGCGGCGTTCCGGTCGAGCGGTCCCGGTAGAATCGCCGGCTGTTTACCAGGACCTCCCGCGATGGCCGACCCCGCACTCGATGCGCTGTTCCTCCCGTTCGAGCAGCGGCTGCTGTCGTGGCCGCCGGCCGGTGCGCTGTTCCTGCGCGCGCGTCCGGGTGTGGCGACGACCGGCGGGCGGTGGCCTGGCCTGCTGTGCGAGCAGACCCTGGCGCCCTTGCACACCGCGCTACAGCGCGCCGGCCTGGAGGCGCTGCCGCAGGACGATGGTGATGATCCGGCGCTGCCGGAACGACCGTTGGTATTGGCACTGCCGCCGCGCCAGCGTGACGAGGCGCGGGCGTTGCTGGCACGCGCGCTGGCGGCGGTCGCACCCGGCGGCTGGGTCGTGGCCAGCGTCGCCAACGACGAGGGCGCGAAGTCCGCGCAGGCCGACCTGGCCGCGCTCGCCGGCAACATTGGCGCGCTGTCCAAGCACAAGTGCCGGGTGTTCTGGGCGCAGCGCGATGCGCGCGGCGACGAGGCGTTGCGCGCGCGCTGGGCCGCACTGGACGCGCCGCGCCCGATCCTCGGTGGCCGGTTCGTCAGCCGGCCCGGCGTGTTCGCCTGGGATCGGATCGATCCGGCGTCGGCGCTGCTGGCCGCGCACTTGCCCACGACGCTGGCCGGGCATGGCGCCGATCTCGGCGCGGGCTACGGCTTTCTGGCGGCCGACGTGCTGCAGCGCTGCCCGGGCCTGCGCGCGCTCGACGTGATCGAGGCCGAGGGCCGCGCGCTGGCGCTGGCCCGTCGCAATCTGACCGGGCTACGCGACGATGTGGCGCTGGACTTCCAGTGGCGCGATGTCACTGCGGGCCTGCCGCGGCGTTACGACTTCATCGTCAGCAATCCGCCATTCCATGCCCACGGGCGCGAGGAGCGGCCCGAGCTGGGGCGTGCGTTCATCGCCGCGGCCGCCGACGCCTTGGCGCCGGGCGGCAGCCTGTGGCTGGTCGCCAACCGGCATCTGCCCTACGAGGACGTGCTCGCCGCACGCTTTGGCCAGGTGCGCGAAGTCGCCGCGCAGGGTGGCTTCAAGATCGTGCACGCGGAGCAGGCGCGATGAAGCTGGTCAAGCTGCTCGCCAACCTCGGCTACGGCAGCCGCAAGCAGGTGGCGTGGATGTTCCGCGAGGGGCGCATCACCGATGCCGACGGCGAGGTGCTCTATGCCGACGACCGGGTGGCGCATGCGGCCATTCGCGTCGACGGCGAACCGCTCGATCCGCCGCAGGGCCTGACGCTGCTGCTGCACAAGCCGACCGGCTACACCTGCTCGACCAAGGACACCGGCCGGTTGGTCTACGACCTGTTGCCACCGCGCTTCCGGCTGCGCGCGCCGGCGCTGTCGACGGTCGGGCGCCTGGATCGCGAGACCAGCGGCCTGCTGCTGTTCACCGACGACGGCCAACTGCTGCATCGGATCATCTCGCCGAAGGCGGCGCTACCCAAGGTCTACGACGCGACCTTGGCGCAGCCGCTGCGCGGGGACGAGGCCGCGCTGTTCGCCAGCGGCACGCTGATGCTCGAGTCCGAGACCACGCCGCTGCTGCCCGCCGCGCTCGAGGTCGTCGACCCCACGCATGCGCGGCTGACCATCGTCGAAGGTCGCTACCACCAGGTCCGGCGCATGTTTGCGGCCGTCGGCAACCACGTCGTCGCCCTCCACCGCAGCCGCATCGGCGGCCTGTCGCTGGGCGACCTGCCCGAAGGGCAATGGCGCCCCCTCGACGCCGCCGACCTGACCACGCTCTTCGGCTAACCCGAAACCGGGGTCCGAAACCGGGGTCAGAGTCGAATTTCCCCCGAGAACCAGCAGGCGTGGGACATCCTGGTGGAAATTCGACTCTGACCCCGGTTTCGGTTTCGCTGACCCCGGTTTCGGGCCCTGGTTTTGTCAGGCGTCCCAGCGGCGCAGGGCGAGGCTGGCGTTGGTGCCGCCGAAGCCGAAGCTGTTCGACAGCACGGTGCGCAGCTGGGCGGGGCGGCTTTCGCGGACCAGTGGCAGGCCTTCGGCTTCGGGGTCGAGGGTGTCGACATTGATCGAGCCGGCGATGAAGCCGCGCTCGAGCATCAGCAGGCAGAAGATCGCTTCGTGCACGCTGGTCGCGCCGAGCGAGTGGCCGGTCAGCGACTTGGTCGACGAGAACGGCGGCATTGCATCGCCGAACACCGTGCGCATCGCACGCAATTCGCTGACGTCGCCGACCGGGGTCGAGGTGCCGTGGGTGTTGATGTAGTCGATGTCGCCGTCGAGGCCCTCGATCGCCATGCGCATGCAGGCGATCGCGCCGTCGCCGGAGGGGGCGACCATGTCGACGCCGTCGGAGCTGGCGCCAAAGCCGACCAGTTCGCCCAGGATCGTCGCGCCGCGGGCCTGGGCGTGCTCCAGGCTCTCGAGCACCAGCGCGCCGCCACCGCCGGCGATCACGAAGCCGTCGCGGTCGGCGTCGTACGGCCGCGAGGCGCGCGTCGGGGTGTCGTTGTAGCGGCTCGACAGCGCACCCATGCCGTCGAACAGCATCGCCATGCCCCAGTGCGCTTCTTCGCCGCCGCCGGCGAACACCACGTCCTGCAGGCCGGCCTGGATCTGCTGTGCGGCCACGCCGATGCAGTGCGCCGACGTCGCGCAGGCCGAGGAAATCGAGTAGTTGAGCCCCTTGATGCCGAATGCGGTGGCCAGGCACGCCGAGACCGTCGAGTTCATCGTGCGCGTGACCTGGTACGGGCCGATCCGGCGCACGCCCTTGTCGCGCAGCACGTCGGCCGAGCCGATCAGGTTCTCCGGCGAGCCGCCGCCCGATCCCATGATCAGGCCAGTCCGCGGGCCGGAGATCATGGCGTCGGTCAAACCGGCGTGCGCAATCGCATCGCGCAGCGCCAGGTAAGCGTAGCCCGCGGCATCGCCCATGAAGCGGCGCAGCTTGCGGTCGATCAGCGCATCGAGGTCTACATCGGGCATGCCCGAGATCTGGCTGCGCAGGCCCTTGTCGGCATGGCCGGCGTCAAAGGCGATGCCCGAGCGGCCCTCGCGCAGCGACGCGGCGACGGTGTCGAGATCGTTGCCGATGCACGACACGATGCCCGCGCCGGTGATCACGACGCGGCGTGCGGTCGGATTCAGGCTCATGCGGCCTCGTCGCGCATGAACAGCCCCACGCGCAGGTCGCTGGCAGTGTAGATCTCGCGTCCGTCGACGAGCATGCGCGCATCGCCGATGCCCAGGATCAGGCGCCGCTTGATCACGCGCTTGATGTCGATCTCGTAGCGCACGAGCTTCGCGTCGGGGCCGACCTCGCCAGTGAACTTGACCTCGCCTACACCGAGCGCGCGACCGCGACCGGGCAGTTGCTGCCACGTCAGGTAGAAGCCGACCAACTGCCACATCGCATCCAGGCCCAGGCAGCCCGGCATCACCGGGTCGCCCTGGAAGTGGCATTGGAAGAACCACAGGTCTGGGCGCACGTCGAGCTCGGCGTGGATCTGGCCCAGCCCGTGCGCACCCCCGTCGTCGTCGATGTGAGTGATGCGGTCGAACATCAGCATCGGCGGCAGCGGCAGGCGGCCGCTGCCCGGCGCGAACAGCCGGCCCTCGCCCGAGGCGATCAGTTGTTCGTAGCTGAAAGAATCCTTCATCGACGCATGGACCGGGGAAGTGAGGCGGACGGCGATTATTGCGGAATGCGTGCGGCATTGCCCGTACGCACGGGTACGCTGAATGGGCCTTCGGGGCGATGCGGGTTAGAATTGATCGCGTGTCCACGCCCTCGATGTCCGCCGCCGTTCCGCCGTCTCCGCAGGGGCTCGCCCTGTCGTCGCTGCCTGCCGGGGTGGTGTTCGACATGGACGGCCTGATGCTCGAAAGCGAGCGCGAAATCCTCGATTGCATGCGTCTGGCGGCCGCCGAGCAGGCGCAGGACATCGAGCCGGCGTACTGGCGCGCGATGATCGGCCACAGCGACCGCATCTGCCGCGAACGCCTGGTCGAGCGCATCGGCGAGCCCGCCGCCGATGCGCTGTTTGGTCGCAGTCAGGCGTTGTATCTGGCGCGTGCCGAAGCCGGCATCGCGCACCGTCCGGGCATCGTCGCGTTGCTGGACCTGCTGGCCGAATGCGGCATCCCGCGCGCGGTCGCGACCTCCACGCGGGCGCCGCTGGCGCAGCGCAAGCTTGCCGCCGCCGGTCTTCTGCGGCATTTCGACGCGGTGTGCACCAGCAGCGATGTCGCCCATCCCAAGCCGGCGCCGGATGTCTACCTGCTTGCGGCCGAGCGGCTGGGCGTGCCGGCGGCGCGGTGCCTGGCGCTGGAAGACTCGCCGACCGGCGTGCGCGCCGCGCTCGCGGCCGGCATGACCACGATCCAGGTGCCCGACCTGCTGCTGCCCGATGATGCGGTGCGTGCGCTCGGTCACCGGATCGTCGATTCGCTCGACGATGTCCGGCAGCTGATCCAGACCGTACGCGCCCAGGGCTGAGTCCGCCCGAGCATCCGCCTCGGGCAATGCATGGCGCCGACGCTGCGCGCATGGGGCGCCCGAGCAGGCCATGTCCGTGCGCGTTCCCCCGCTAGCGTTGCGGTGCCTCGTCGTCCGGTTCGTCGGCGTGGGCGAGCATGTCGACCAGCATGTCGCGCACGTGCGCATCGGCGGTCGCGTAGAACACCTGGCGCTGGCGCCGTTCGCCGCGCACCAGCCGCGCGCCGCGCAGCAGGCGCAAGTGATGGCTGACCAACGGCTGCGAGGCGCCGGTGCGGCGCGCGATCTCGCCGACCGGCACCGGCCCATCCAGGCAGGTCAGCAGCACCCGCAAGCGGGTCGGGTCGCCGAGCAGGCGGAAGGTGCCGGCAAGGATCTCGACCTGCTCCGGATCGGGGACGGTCTCGACGTCAGGCGCAGATGCGCTCAATTGGGACCTCCTGGCTTCGCCGCGCCCGGCACGCGATCGGCGGCATCCGCGTGGTCGTGTTCGTGCGGATGCCTGTGCGCGTGCTCATGGCGATGCGACGCGCGACTGCCGTGCTCCAGCGCGCAGGCATCATGCGGTGCATGCACGACCTCGACCGTCGTGTGGCCGATCGAGAACCGGTCGGCGAGTGCGCGTTTGACCGCCGGCACCACACGCCAGGCCGGTGCGTCCTCGTCGAGCGTGAGTTCGAGCGTCGCCAGCACCCGGCCCGAGGTGATCGACCACACATGCACGTGGTCGACGCCCGCCACGCCCGGAACCTGCTCGCGCAGGTGCGTGCGCAGGGCCTCGATGTCGATGTCCGGCGGCGTGGCCTCCATCAGGATGTCGAAGGCGCCGCGCAGCAGCGCCCAGGCACTGCGCAGGATCAGCAGGCACACCAGCACCGAAAGGATCGGGTCGATCGGCATCCAGCCGGTGAAGTGGATCACCAGCGCGGCCACGATCGCGGCGACCGAACCGAGCAGATCGCCGAGCACGTGCAGCGTCGCGCCCTTGATGTTGACGTGCGATTGGTCGCCGCGATGCAGGATCCAGAACACCAGGCAGTTGACCAGCAGGCCGACGACCGCGACCGCCAGCATCGGTCCGGCGAGCACCTCGCCCGGATGCCGCAGGCGCTGCACCGCCTCCCAGGCGATCCACAGCACCAGCGCGAACAGCGTGATCGCATTGATCAGCCCGGCCAGCACCTCGATGCGCATGTAGCCGAATGTGCGCCTGGCGTCCGAAGCCCGGCGGCCGATGCGGAAGCCCAGCCAGGCGAGCAGCAGCGCCGCGGCATCGGTGAGCATGTGTCCGGCGTCGGCAATCAGCGCCAGCGAGCCGGACAGGACCCCGCCGACCATCTCCACGACCATGAAGCTGGCGGTCAGCGTGAAGCCGATCAGGACGGCGCGTTCGTTCGCGGCCGAGACCGACGGGGCATGCGCGTGATCGTGGTCGTGCGCTTTGTGCGCGGGGTGGTCGTGGGGGTGCGGCATCGGAGGAAGAGGGCAGCGTCTAAAAGTGTCGACATATAAGCATGTATTTATTTCAATTGGAAGTGCGGGCGCGCATTCGCCGCCGAGCAGCGAGAATGGCCGGATGACAGATGCCCACGCCCCTCACGACACGCCGCTACCCGAATCACCGGTCGTCGGCATCGTCGGCAGCGCCGGCGCCTACGGCCGCTGGCTGCGCGGGTTCTTCGCTTCGCGCATGGGCCTGCGGGTGCTCGGCCACGACCCGGCGGACCCGGCCAGCGATGCGCCTGAGGCGTTGCTCGCGGCGGCGGACGTGCTGTTGTTCGCCGCGCCGATCCGCGCGACCGCGGCCGTCGTCGCCGACTGGACCGCGCGCTCGGCCGGGCGCGAGCGCGGGCGGTTGTGGCTCGACGTGACCTCGCTCAAGCAGGTGCCGGTCGCGGCGATGCTGCGGTCGCAGGCCGAGGTCGTCGGCCTGCACCCGATGACCGCACCGCCCAAGTCGCCCACGCTGCGGGGCCGCGTGCTCGTGGTCTGCGAAGCACGCCTGGCGCGCTGGCGGCCATGGGTGGCGCGGCTGTTGGCGGCGCTTGAGGGCCAGGTGGTGCAGGCCGATGCGGAGCGCCACGACCGAATCATGGCGCTGGTACAGGCGCTGGTGCATGCGGGCCATCTCGCCCAGGCCGGCGTGCTGCTCGACCAGGCGCCCGAAGGCGGCGGGTTGGTGGACCTGCTGCCGTTCCGCTCGGCCTCGTTCGAGCTCGATGCCGCGATGATCGCGCGGATCCTGTCGATGAACCCGGCGATCTACGAGGACATCCAGTTCGACAATCCCCACGTGGTCGGTGTGCTCGCCGACCTGGCGGCACGCACGGCGCACCTGCACGCCCTGGTGGCGCGCGGCGACGATGCCGCACGCGCGCAGTTCCGCGCGCTGCTCGATGCGCAGCGCCAGGCGCTGGGCGCAGCAGCGCTCGAGCAGGGCAACTACGCCTTCGAACGCGTCGGTTACCTGTTGGCCGATCTTGCCGGCGACCGCTGCGTCAGCGTGCACCTGCCGCTGGATCGGCCCGGTTCGTTGCGCGCGCTGTTGCACGTGTTCGAGCGCCACGGGGTGAACCTGGGGTCGATCCATTCCTCGCGCACGCCCGGCGGTGAACTGCATTTCCGCATCGGGTTGATGGCCGGTTGCGATGGCGATGCGCTCGCAGCCGCGACCCGGGAGATCGACGCCAGCGGGATCGGCCGGGTGATCGAACGCGACTAGGTCGACACGGCTAGTGGCGAGCGCGCAGCAGCGCGTCCCAGCCCGCGTGGCCCAGTCGTTGGAGCGTGTGGATGTTGCGTTCGACGATCGCGTCGGGGTCGGGGTAGATCGCCACCGCGCGCTCGACGCTGTCCTCGCGCAGCAGATGCAGGGTGGGATAGGGCGAGCGGTTGGTGCAGTTGCCGATGTCGTCGTCGGGCACGCCGGCGAAGCGGTAGTCGGGGTGGAAGCTGGCGACCTGCAGCACGCCGTCGAGGTCGAGCGACTCGACCAGGGCATCGGCCGCGTCCAGGAAGTCGTTGTAATCGAGGAAGTCCTGCAACACGTGCGGGTGCACCAGCAGCGTGGTGTCGGTGGTCTGCACCGGGGTGTCGCGCAGGTGGCGCAGTTCCTCGCCCAAGCGTTCGAGCAGGGCTTGGGGCGTGGTCGCCTCGCACAGTACAAACCGCACCTGATCCTTGACGTACACCGCCTTGGCGAACGGGCACAGGTTCAGCCCGATCACGGCGCGCTCGACCCATCGCCGGGTGGCGGTCAGCGGATCGTCGGGGGCGGGCGCGTCAGGGAGCTGTGCGGTCACGGGAACGGCGCTGCGGACGGTGGCGCAGTCTAGACCAGCCGACGGGCGGTGATCGATATGTTATAAAATAACTGTTTCAGCTGTTGCGATTCGCCATGCCTGTTGCCGCCCCATCGCCTCGCGCGCGTCTGGTCCAGATCGATCTGCTGCGCGGTCTGGTCATGCTGTTGATGCTGCTCGACCACGTGCGCGAGACGTTCTTCCTGCACATGCAGTTGTCCGATCCGGTCGACGTCGACGACGTGTCGCCGCTGTTGTTCGGCTTCCGTCTGCTCGCGCATTTGTGCGCCCCGGTGTTCGTGTTCCTGACCGGGCTGTCGGCCTGGCTGTACGGTCAGCGCCAGCCGGACCCGCGCGCGGCGACTGCGGCCTTCCTGTTCAAGCGCGGGCTGTTTCTGGTGGTGCTGGAGGTGACCCTGGTCAACTTCGCCTGGACGCTGCAGTTTCCGCCGCAGACGCTGTACCTGCAGGTGATCTGGGCGATCGGCCTGTCGATGCTGGCGCTCTCTGCGCTGCTGTGGCTGCCGCGTCCGGCGCTGGTCGCGCTCGGTCTGGCGCTGGTGGCCGGCCACAACCTGCTCGATGGGGTGCGCGTGGAGGGGGGCTGGTCCGGGGTGTGGGCGGTCCTGCACCAGCGCGCCTGGTTCGAGCCGATCGACGGCATGCGAGTGCGCACCTCGTATCCGGTGTTGCCGTGGATCGGCGTGATCGCACTCGGACATGCGGCCGGTCCCTGGTTCGCGGCCGGCTTCGACCCCGCGCGTCGCCGTCAGCGATTGCTGACTTGGGGATTGGGTGCGCTGGCGGCGTTTGCCGGACTGCGGTTGGTCAACGGTTACGGCGAAGCGCCCTGGCACGTCGGCGAGGATGCGCTACGCACCGCGATGGCATTGTTCAACGTCACCAAGTATCCCCCGTCGCTGCTGTTCCTGTGCCTGACCCTGGGCACGGGACTGTTGTTGCTGCGCCTGTTCGAGCGCCCCTCGCTGGCGCGGCGGCTCGAACCGGTCGCCGTCTACGGATCGGCGCCGATGTTCTTCTATCTGCTGCACCTGTGCGCGCTGAGACTGCTGTACCTGGCTGCGGTGGCCGTGTGGGGCCACACTCAGGGCACGCTCTTCGGCTTCGACGACCCGGCCTGGCTGCTGCCGGTCGCCGTGGCGCTGGCGGTGGCGCTGTATCCGGCCGTGCGCTGGTTCGCCGCGCTCAAGGCGCGGCGTCGGGACTTGCGCTGGTTGCGTTACTTCTAGCGCGGGCGAAGGCAGCGCTCAGTCGCGGAAGTTGTCGAACTGCAACGGCAGTTCGAACTCGGTGCCGCGTAGCAGCGCGATCGCCGCCTGCAGGTCGTCGCGCTTCTTGCCGGTCACGCGCAGCTTGTCGCCGTTGATCTGGCTGTCGACCTTGAGCTTGGCGGTCTTGAGTGTGGTCTGGATCTTCTTGGCCAGGTCGCGTTCGATGCCCTGCTTGACGGTGACCTTCTGCCGGGCGCCGGCGAGGTTGGTGTCGATGTCGCCGAACTCCAGGCAGCGCACGTCGATCTTCCGCGCCGCCAGGCGCTGACGCAGGATCTCGGTCATCTGCTGGAGCTGGAACTCGCTCGGGGCCGACTGGGTGATCACCGCGTCCTCGCGCTCGAACGCGGCCTCGACGCCCTTGAAGTCGAAGCGGGTGGTCAGTTCGCGGTTGGCCTGGTCGACCGCGTTGGTCAGTTCGTGGGTGTCGACTTCGGAGACGACGTCGAAAGACGGCATGGGGCACCTGGCAGTGGGGAAACGGCCCGCAGGGTAACGCAGGCGGCGTGGAACGTTGCATCGTGCGTTCGCCACATCCCGTGCGCGGCCGACGCACCACAATGGCGTCTCCCCCGCTGTCGCAGATCGCCGTCATGTTCGAGACCCCTGCCTACGCCGCCGCGGACGCCACCGCGCCGCTCGCGCCCACCACGATCCAGCGCCGCCCGCCCGGCCCGTCCGAGGTGCTGATCGACATCCTCTATTGCGGCGTCTGCCACTCCGACCTGCACCAAGTGCGTGACGAGTGGGGCGGGTCGATCTTTCCGATGGTGCCCGGCCACGAGATCGTCGGCCGCATCGCCGAGGTCGGCAGCGCGGTGACCGCGTTCGCGGTCGGCGATGCCGTGGGTGTCGGCTGCTTCGTCGACTCGTGCCGGACCTGCCCGCAATGCCGCGCCGGCGAGGAGCAGTTCTGCGAGGACGGCATGACTGCCACCTACAACGCGATGGCGCGCGACGGCAGTGGGCCGACCTATGGCGGCTACTCGACCCGGATCACGGTCGATGCGGCCTATGTGCTGCGGATCCCCGATGCGCTGCCGCTCGATGCCGCCGCGCCGCTGCTGTGCGCGGGCATCACCACGTATTCGCCGCTGCGCCATTTCGTTGTCGCGCCCGGCGATGAGGTCGCGGTCGTCGGCCTGGGCGGGCTCGGGCACATGGCGGTCAAGTTCGCGGTCGCGATGGGCGCGCGGGTGACGGTACTGAGCAGTTCGGAATCCAAGCGTGCCGACGCACTGGCGCTCGGTGCGCACGCGTTCGCGGCCACGCGCGACCGGGCCACGTTCAAAGCGCTGGCCAAGTCCTTCGATTTCATCGTCGACAGCGTGTCGGCCGAACACGACTACAACGCGTATCTGTCGCTGCTGCGTGTCGACGGCACCATGATCCTGCTCGGCATTCCCGAGGCGCCGGCGCCGGTCGCGGCCGGCGCGCTGATCATGCAGCGCCGGCGGCTGGCCGGTTCGCTGATCGGCGGCATCGCCGAGACCCAGGAGATGCTCGACTTCTGCGCCGAACACGGCATCGTGTCCGACATCGAGCGCATCGGCATCGCCGACATCGAGACCGCCTACGCGCGCATGCGCAAGGGCGACGTGCGCTACCGCTTCGTCATCGACATCGAGACGCTGCGGCGCTGAGGGCCGGTGCGCGCCGGATGCCCGGCGCGCGCTTCCGTGCGAGGATGGACGCCCCCTGTTCATCCTTCGCGATCATGTCCAGTGCCGCCCTGCCGACCGATGCCCGCGCCGCTGTGTGGTGGATGCTGTTGGCGGTGCTCGCGTTCGCCGGCATGGACGCGGGCATGAAGTGGATCGCCGAGGACTATTCGGCGTTCCAGGTCGCGACGTTCCGCAGCCTGACCACGCTGCCGCTGATCGCGGCGTGGATCTTGGTGCGCGGTCGCGGCGGTACGTTGTGGCGGATCCATTGGCCGTTGCACCTGCTGCGCGGCGTGCTCGGCGTGGGCATGATTGCCGGCTTCGTGTACGGGCTGGCGCGCATGCCGCTGTCGACTGCGTACGCGATCGTATTCGTCTCGCCGCTGCTGGTCACCGCACTGGCGGTGCCGCTGCTGGGCGAGCGGGTGGGCCCGCGCCGCTGGACGGCGATCGCGGTGGGCATCGTCGGCGTGCTGGTGGTGCTGCGCCCGACCGGCGAGGGCGTCGCCACGCTGGCCGGCCTAGCGGTGGTGCTCGGTGCGCTGTGCTACGCGGTCGCCTCGATCACCGTGCGGATCCTGGCGCAGCGCGACAGTCCCGAATCGCTGGTGTTCTGGTTCCTGGTGCTGATGGCGGTGTTCGCCGGCCTGCTGGCCTGGCGCGATTGGCGGCCGCTCCAGACCGAGCACCTGGGCGTGCTGGCGCTGATCGGCAGCGCGGGCGCGCTGGGGCAGGTGGCGATGACGCATGCTTTCCGCCTCGGCGAGGCCAGCCAGGTCGCGCCGCTGGAGTACACCGCGCTGCTATGGGTGATCGTGCTCGATCTCACGCTCTGGGGCGTGCTGCCCGATGCGCCGACCTGGCTGGGCGCGGCGATCATCGTCGCCAGCGGCCTGTACATGTTCCGCCGCGAGCGAGTGGTCGCCGACCCGCCGGTGCGCCATCCGGATGCGACGCCGCCGCCCTAGGGGGACGACCGGCGCCGCCGACGTCGCAGCCACGCTGCGTGCCGCACACTGCCGCCATGCCTATCGTCCTGTTGCTCGTCTTCGTCCTGGCGCTGTGCGCGGCGATGCTGCTGTTGTGGCCGCTGGCGCTGTGGAACCGCTATCGCGTCGGGACCTCGCGCCGGCGCCCGCCGCGCTGGCTGACCCGGCTCAATGCGTGGCTGCTGCCGGGCTCGGCGTTGCTGTTTCTCGGCGCAATGGGCGTGACCAACCTGTTCGTTGCGCATGCGTTCGTCTATGCCGGATTGGGGCTGCTCGCCGGCCTGGCGACGGGCGGGGTGGGCTGGGCGTTGACGCGGGTCGAGCATCGGCCCGGCGCGGTCTGGTACACGCCCAACCGCTGGCTGGTGCTGGCGTTGACCCTGGTCGTGGTCGCGCGGGTGATCGCGGGTATCTGGCAGGCCTGGGAGCGCTGGCGCGGCAACGTCGAGCTTCTGGCGGCCTGGGGCCCGCTCGGCGAGCCGGCCGGGTTGTTCGCGGTCGCCGGGCTGGTGCTCGGCTACCACGCCGCCTACGCGGTGCTGCTGCAATGGCGTCTGGGGCGCTGGCTCTGAGGCCTGTGGCGTTCGATCGGCTCACCGCCCGGGGGTTGCGTAGAGCCGGGGGGGGGAAACCCGGGGGGAGGGGGGGGGGGAGAGCGCCGAAGATAAAAAAAAGACACACAGAAA
>NZ_JBDJMI010000024.1:0-61530 GCF_039673825.1 Luteimonas sp. TWI662
CTTGATCGTCTTCCGGTCGAACATCCCCTCACCCTTGCGCCCTGGAATCAGGCATCAAGCGTAACGGTGGCTGGCAAAGGACTCCCCGCTAATCTGCGAAGAACCTTTTTTATTGCACTCTGACCCCTGTTTTCAGACCCCGGTGTTCAGGGGCGGGCGGCGGCGAAGGCGTCGGGCAGGGTCTGCACCTGCCCGCAGCGGCTGGGGTCGTAGCCGGGCAACAGGCCGAGTTCGCGGCCGAAGCCGTCGCTGCGCAGCAGGGCGAGCAGCCCGCGCAGGCGGCCGGACTCGAGCACGTCGTTGTGGCACAGGAAGAAGTAGTGCTCGGTGACCAGCGGGTGGAAGTCCAGCCCGTAGCGCCGCGCCGGGGGCTCGAGCGCGAAGCCGACATCGGCCAGGCCGCTGGCGACGTACGCAGCGACCGCGGCATGGGTCAGTTCCTCGACGTCGCAGGCGCGGATGCGGTCGAAGGCGATGCCGTGATTGGCCAGCATCGTCTCGAACAGCAGACGCGTACCCGAGCCGGGCTGGCGGTGGATCACACGGATGTCGGGACGCTCCAGATCCTGCAGCGTGCCGATGCCCAGCGGGTTGCCGGCCGCCAGCACCAAGCCCTGGCGCCGCATCGCCAGGTGGATCACCCGATCGGCGTCGAGGTCGAGGCGCGGACGGTAGTGCGCGAACAACGGCGCCTCGAGCATGCCGATCGGCAGGTGCAGGCCGGCGATATCGCAGGCGCCGGTCCGTAGCGCGGTCAGCGCGTCGTCCGGGCTGCGGTATTTGAGGTCCAGCGCCACGTCCGCTGCCGCCATCTCGCGGCGCAGCGTCTCCACGCCGAAGCCGTGCGAGGCGTGCACGCGCAGCGGCCGCGCATGTGCGCCCACGGTGCGCTCCAGTTCGGCCTCCAGTTCGGTCGCCAGGCTGTCGAGCAGCGGCGACAGGCGCGCGGCGATGCGGCTGTCGGCCCAGACCAGGCGCTCGCCGATCGCCGTCAGCGACGCCCCCCGCCCCCGGCTCATCCGCAGCAGCGGTTGCCCGAATACCGCTTGGGCGTCCTGCAACCGTCCCCAGGCGTAGCGATAGGAGACGCCGGCCTGGCGGGCCGCCGCCGCGAGCGAGCCGGTCGCCCGGACGGCCAGCAGCAGCTCGACCAACTGCGACGATAGCGCGACACCGTCGGTGTTCTCGAGTGTCCACTGCGGTTGGATCCGGACCTTGTACATCGCGACTCCCGCCCGCGCAGGCGGGCCAAATAGGCTCTTGAAAGCCGATTATTAGACCAATGGCGCTTCACTGACAGCCCCGATGCGGCTACCGTTGCGACACTTTGTCGCAGCCAATATGCATTTCACAGCATATTTGCCGGCGGCGCCGCATCCGGCTGACCGATTCGGGAGGATCCATGGCCAACAGCACCTCAGTTCCGCTTCCTGCCGCCGCGGCGCCATCGGGCGGCCTGCTGTCGAAGGAACGCATCATTGCCAGACCCGGCTTCAACCGCTGGCTGGTTCCGCCGGCCGCGCTGGCGATCCACCTGTGCATCGGCATGGCCTACGGCTTCAGCGTGTTCTGGCTGCCGCTGTCGATGGCCGTGGGCATCCATGCGCCGGTCGCCTGCGCGCCGGAGATGGGCTTCTTCGCACGCATCACCTCGGCCATCTGCGACTGGCAGATCAGCGAACTGCAGTGGATGTACACGCTGTTCTTCGTGCTGCTGGGCTGCTCGGCCGCGATCTGGGGCGGCTGGCTCGAACGCGTCGGCCCGCGCAAGGCCGGCTTCGTGGCCGCGCTGTGCTGGTGCGGTGGCTTGCTGATCTCCGCGCTGGGCGTCCACCTGCATCAGATCTGGATGCTGTGGCTGGGCTCGGGCGTGATCGGCGGCGTCGGGCTGGGCCTGGGCTATATCTCCCCGGTGTCGACACTGATCAAGTGGTTCCCCGACCGCCGCGGCATGGCGACCGGCATGGCGATCATGGGCTTCGGCGGCGGCGCGCTGATCGGCAGCCCGCTGGCCGACATGCTGATGCGCCACTTCGCGACCCCGACCTCGGTCGGCGTCAAGGAGACCTTCCTGGTGATGGCGGTGGTCTATTTCGTCTTCATGATGGCCGGCGCCTTCGGCTACCGCGTGCCGCCGACCGGCTGGAAACCCAAGGGCTGGACGCCACCGCCGGCGTCGAACAACGCGATGATCACCCAGGGCCACGTGCACGTGAAAAAGGTCTGGGGCATTCCGCAGTTCTGGCTGGTGTGGGCGGTGCTGTGCCTGAACGTCTCGGCGGGCATCGGCGTGCTGGGACTGGCCTCGCCGATGCTGCAGGAGATGTTCGGCGGCCGGCTGATCGGCGTCGACGCCGGCTTCGGCGACCTCACCGCCGAGCAACTGTCGGCGATCGCCGCGATCGCGGCCGGCTTCGTCGGCATGCTGAGCCTGGCCAACATCGTCGGCCGGTTCTTCTGGGCGTCGATGTCCGACAAGTTCGGCCGCAAGCTCACCTACTCGATCTTCTTCGTGCTCGGCATCGCGCTGTACGCCGCCGCGCCCACCCTCGGCAATGCCGGTTCGATCGCTTTGTTCGTCATCGCGTTCTGCGTGATCCTGTCGATGTACGGCGGCGGTTTCGCCACCGTGCCGGCGTACCTGGCCGATCTGTTCGGCACCCAGCACGTCGGCGCGATCCACGGCCGTCTGCTCACCGCATGGGCGGCGGCCGGCATCCTCGGCCCGCTGGTGATCGGCTACATGCGCGAGTACCAGCTCGGCCTGGGCATGCCGCCCTCGCAGGTCTACAACACCACGATGTACATCCTGGCCGGCATGCTGGCGCTGGGCCTGGTGTGCAACCTGCTGGTGCGCCCGGTGAACGCGAAGCACTTCATGACGCCCGAGGAACTGGCGCACGAGAAGCAGCTGGCGCACGAGAAGGTCGACGCCAGCGGCAAGTCGCTGATCTCCCAGGAGGACATGGACCGTATCGGTGCGGGCGGCAACCCGCTGCTGGTCGCGTTCTGCTGGGCCGCGGTCGGTATTCCGCTCGCCTTCGGCATCTGGAAGACGCTGGAGAAGGCACTGGTGCTGTTCTCCTGATCCCTCGCCGGCGGGCGCGCATGCGCCCGCCCTCACCTCGAGCGCCATGACCCAGCCCTCCGATCCCGATCTGCCTCAAGGCGCCGTGCTGCGTCCGGTCGAACGCTGGCGTGGCGGCGCGGGGCGCCAGCTCGACGACGCCATCGCCGAGGAAGTCCCGGTGGCGTTCGTCTACAACGATGCGCCGTTCGCGGTGATGATGGCCACGCCAGCCGATCTGGAGGATTTCGCGCGCGGCTTCGCCTTGAGCGAAGGCATCGTCGAACATCCCGACGATGTCGCGATCGAGCGTATCGAGCACCTGCTCGAGGGCATCGAGATCCGCCTGCGCATTCCAGACGCGCGCGCCGAGGCGCTGGCCGCGCGCCGGCGCAGCATGAGCGGCCGCAGCGGCTGCGGTGTGTGCGGTAGCGAACTGCTGGAAGCCGCGCTGCGCGTGCCGCCACCGGTCGCGGCCGATGTCCGCATCGAGGTCCATGCCCTGCAACGCGCACTGCGGCAGTTGCGCGACAGCCAGTCGATCAATGCACTGACCGGCGCCACCCATGCCGCCGGATGGGCCGCGACCGACGGCACCCTGCTGCTGGTGCGCGAGGACATCGGCCGGCACAACGCGCTCGACAAGTTGATCGGCGCACTGCATGGCGCCGGTCATGCGCTGGACGCGGGCTTTCTGGTGGTCACCAGCCGCGCCAGTTACGAAATGGCGATGAAGGCCGCCAGCGCGGGCATCGCGCTGATGGCCGCGATTTCCGCTCCCACTGCGCTGGCGATCTCACTCGCCCAGCACGCCGACCTCACCCTGATCGGCTTCGCCCGCGACGACGGGCACGCCGTCTACACCCACGCGCAACGGCTGCTGCCCGAGTCGGCCCCGTCGCCGCCCGCAGCCCCGCGCCCCGGCAGGAGTTCCACGCCATGAGCAAGCATCCGATCCGCAAGTACGACGCCCCCGCCGGTGGCTGGGGCGCCCTGAAGAGCGTCGCCAAGGCGCTGATGGACCAGAACATCGCGGTCGACGGCGCCAAGACGCTGCTGCGCGCCAACCAGCCCGATGGCTTCGACTGTCCCGGCTGCGCCTGGCCCGATCGCGACCACACCTCGACGTTCGAGTTCTGCGAGAACGGCGCCAAGGCCGTCGCGGCCGAAGCCACCAAGTTCCGCGCCGGGCCCGACCTGTTCGCGCGTTACAGCGTCGCCGAACTGCGCAGCTACAGCGACCACTGGCTCGAGGGTCAGGGCCGGCTGACCACGCCGATGCGCTACGACGCGGCCACCGACCATTACGTGCCAGTGAGCTGGGACGAGGCCTTCGCGCTGATCGCCCGCCACCTCAATGCCCTGCCCTCACCCGACGAGGCGATCTTCTATACCTCCGGGCGCACCTCCAACGAGGCCGCGTTCCTCTACCAATTGTTCGTGCGCGAGTACGGCACCAACAACTTTCCCGACTGCTCGAACATGTGCCACGAGTCGTCGGGCACGGCGCTCAAGAAGCAGATCGGCGTGGGCAAGGGCACGGTGTCGCTGCACGACTTCGAGCTGGCCGATGCGATCTTCATCTTCGGCCAGAACCCGGGCACCAACCATCCGCGCATGCTCGGCGAACTGCGCGAGGCGGCGCGGCGCGGTTGCGCGATCGCCTCGTTCAACCCGCTGCGCGAGCGCGGCCTGGAACGCTTCGCCGATCCGCAGGACAAGGTCGCGATGCTGACCAACGGCTCGACGCAGATCTCGTCGGACTACTTCCAGCTCAAGATCGGCGGCGATCTGGCGGCGATCAAGGGCATGATCAAGCACGTGCTCGAGCGCGACGTCGAGGTCACCGGCCAGGGCGGCGACTCGCTGCTCGACCAGGCCTTCATCGCCGAACACACGTCCGGCTTCGACGCGTTCGCCGCCGACGTGATGGCCGAACCCTGGGAGATCATCATCGAGGAATCGGGCCTCGACGAAGCGCAGATCCGCCGCGCCGGCGAGCTGTACCTCAAGTCCGAGCGGGTCATCGCCTGCTGGGGCATGGGCATCACCCAGCACAAGCATTCGGTCGCGACGATCAACATGCTGACGAACCTGCTGCTGCTGCGCGGCAACCTCGGGCGCCCCGGTGCCGGCGCCTGCCCGGTGCGCGGCCACAGCAACGTGCAGGGCGACCGCACGATGATGATCTACGAAAAGCCGCCCGCCGCCTTCCTCGACCGGCTGCGCGACGTGTTCGGCTTCGAGCCGCCGCGCGAGGATGGATACGACACCGTGGGCGCGATCGAGGCGATGATCGACGGCCGCGCGAAGGTGTTCTTCGGCATGGGCGGCAACTTCGCGATCGCGACCCCCGACACCGAGGCCACTGCACGCGGACTGCGCAACTGCGCGCTGACCGTCAACGTCACCACCAAGCTCAACCGCACCCACCTCACCCACGGCCGCGAGGCGCTGATCCTGCCGTGCCTGGGCCGGACCGAGATCGACATCCAGGCCCGCGGCGCGCAAGGCGTGACCGTCGAGGACTCGATGAGCATGGTGCACCTGTCGTCGGGCATCAATCCGCCGGCCTCCGACACCCTGCTGTCGGAGCCGGCGATCGTCGCCCACCTCGCCCACGCCACGCTCGGCGAACGCAGCCGGGTGCCGTGGCTGGCGCTGATCGAGGACTACGACCGCATCCGCGACCTGATCGCCCGCACCTTCGACGATTTCCACGACTTCAACGCCCGGGTCCGCGTGCCCGGCGGCTTCCGGCTGTCGAACACCGCGCGCGACCGCCGCTGGCTCACCGAGACCGGGAAGGCCCACTTCGTGCCGGCCCGGGTGCCGACCGACAATCCGATCCACCGCGCGCGCCGCATGCATGGCGACCGGCCGGTGTTCACGCTGGCGACCACCCGCTCGCACGACCAGTACAACACCACCGTCTACGGGCTGGACGACCGCTACCGCGGCGTGTTCGGCGAGCGCCGCGTGCTGTTCATCGCCGCCGAGGACATCGCCGCGCTCGGCATGCGCGCCGGCGACTGGGTGGACCTGGAAAGCCTCAGCGAGGACGGCGTGCGCCGGCAGGCCAAGCGCTTCCTGCTGGTCGAGTACGCGATCCCGCGTGGCTGCCTGGCCGCCTACTACCCCGAGACCAATCCGCTGGTGCCGCTGTCGAGCTACGCCGACGAATCGCGCACCCCGACATCGAAGTCGGTGCCGGTGATCGTCACCCCGCACGTGCCCGACACCGACGCCGCGGCCCCGCGCCAGCGCGACATCCCCGCTGCCGTTGTCCGCTGACACCGCCCTGCTCGAGGCGCTGCTGCACGCACTCGCCGACGCGCCCGACGGGGTCTCGCTGCCACGGCTGTGCAAGCGCCTGGGCCTGCGCATGAGCGTGCTGATGCGCATGCTGGCCTACCTGGGCGAGGACACGATCGGCGGCACCCAGGGCCTGGGCTGGGTCCGCACCGTCGATGACGGCGCGCGGACCCTGGCGATGCTGACCGACACGGGCCGCCAGGCGCTGGAACGCAGCGACGGCTGATCCACGCCGCGCCGCGGGCAGACGCCACCACGCGATGCACCACCTCCCCCGCACCGCGGGGGAGGTCGGCCCGCGCCCGCGGGCCGGGTGGGGGCACGGGCCTGCCCAGAAGACCACCTCCCCGACAGACCCGCCGCCCCCCGCGAGCGGCCACTTGCCCTCGATCGGCTTGCCCCCGGCTCACCCCGTCGCGCGAACGCGCGCCTACTGACAGCCCGCGGGCGCCGCAGCGACGATCGCGGCGAACCCCGGTGTCGCCGGCGACACGTACGGCGTCAGCCCGCCCTTGCCGGCGGTCGCGAACACGTAGCGCGCCAGGTCCATGTCGGCTGGCAACCAGTTGTCTTCCAACAGGGCCAGCGAGCGCGCATCGTAGAGCGCCAGCATGTCAGGGACCGCGCCAACCGAGCGGGTCAGGTCGCCCGGCACGCCGTGCGCCTGGCAGTGGGCGTCCGCGTACCGGACCACGCTGCCTTCCACCCGCAGCCCCGAGGTGTCGCGCACGTCGCGCAGCAGCGCGGCGACCCAGTCGTCGAGGTCGTCGCCCTTGCTGTTGACACTGTTGTTGAGCAGCAGGTTATCCTCGAACGCCAGGCGCCCGCCCACGCGCACGCTCAGCACGTCCTTGCGATAGCCGTAGAACACATTGTTGAACAGGTGCGAGCGCCCGCGTCGCAGCAGCGGCACCCGGCGCAGTCCGTTGTAGGCGCTGGCGCCGAACACGTCATCGGTGGTCACGTACAGGTTGTTGTGCACGGTGCTGGTGATCTGCGCGTCGATCGTATGGCTGTCGCTCGCGCCGTGCAGCGCGGCCCGCTTGACGTTGTGCAGCCGGTTGAACGACACGGTGATGTCGTACGCACCGACCTTGACGTCGTAGGCCGAATCGCCGGTGTTCTCGAACGTGTTCTGGTGGATCCAGATGTCGTGCGAGGCGCCGGTCGAGCGCACCATGTCCGGGTCGAGGTTGTGGTCCTCGGTATGGCCGACACCGACGAAGCGGTTGTTGGTGACGATCACGTTGCGCGTGCTGTGCGTGGGACTGCCACTGCTGTCGGCGCCGATCTTGAAGCCGCTGAAGATGAAGCGCGCGTTCGCGCCGCGGCCGTCGATCGTGGTGTTGGAGCGCACCATCGGCAGCTTGAGCGCATCGAGGCTCGAATCGTTGAGCCGCGCGTTGAAGAACGTGTCCTCGCACGCGGCGGCCTGCACGCCGCGGTTGCTGCACCACAGCCGGTGATCGCGGCACTCGGCGGCGCTGGCATTGCCCAGCGCCGTGCGCACCTTCGGGTCTTCGCAGCCGTTGCGGTACATGCCGATCTCCGTGGGCGCAGCGAAATCGACTTTGTCGAAGACGATCCAGGTCGGCGTGTCGGTCCCGATCGCCTCGAGGATCTGCTGCTCGGGCGATACCGCGCCGCTGTTGCTGATCACGACCAACGTGCTGCCGCCGGCCGGCGCGTAGCCACCGGTGGTGCGGTACCCGAAGCCGACCGGGCTGCCCAGCGAATCGGCCAGGCACTGGACGATCGCCTGATCGCTGGTCAGCACCGGCGACTGCCGCCAGTTCATCGATGGGGTCTCCAGCAGTTGCCGGCAGGCCGCCGCAATCCCGCTTCCCGGTCCGCCACCGCCGCCGCTGCCCGGCGCGACCGTCACCGCGACCGGCGCTGACTCGTAAGCGGTGCCGCTGCCGTCGAGCACGCGGACCCAATAGTGATACGTGCCCGGAGCCAGGCCCGCATCCGCATAGCTGCCGCCGACCACATGGTCGGCCACGAGCGTGCGTCCGGCTGGATTCGCGTCGACGTCGCGGTACACCTGCTGCCGTGTCGGTGTACCGCCGCCGACCGACCAGGCCAGCTGCGCGGTCGTGCCCGACGCGGTGGCCGACAGGCTCACCGTCCACGGTGTACCGGGCGGGTTCGCGGGCCCGCCGTCGGCATAGGTCTCGAACTCGGCGACCGTCGGCGTGCCGTTGGCACTGAGAATTTCGAAGTTGAGCTTGCGCAGCGAGACCGGCGCGAACGCGATCGTGCCCGCCCCGCTGCCGGTCGCGAGCACCTGGCCCGTGCCGTTGTCGACCAGGCGCCAGGCACTGATGCGTCCCTGCTGACCGACCGCCTCCCGGATCACCGCCGCGTCCACGGTCCGCGGCTCATTCCACTTGACCGAGATCCGGCCGGTGGCCCCGCTCGGCGACCACCACGTGCCAGGATCGCCATCGATGGCGTTGCCGTAACTCGTTCCGCCGCCCTTGCTCGAGCCGTCGGCGCTCGCGCCCAGACTCAGATTGGGTCCCACCTGGGCCTGGACGCCGCCCACGGCGCACATGCCCAGCGCCACCGCCAACAGCCACTGCCTTGTCGCGCGCATCTCCGTCACCTCCTGCGAAAGGGGGCAAGCCCCGGAATTCGATCCACGAAACCGGATGCCGACGGATGGGGGGGGGGACCTGGAGTATGCACACCAGGGCGCGAAATGACCACCGGGAGACAATCAATCGAATCAATGTCTTGCGGACATCTCGCCGGGACCTGTGGCGCATGCCCCGAGGCCGTAGCGCAGCCATTGCGACGCGACAGCCGATCGCGCGCTTGCAGGTCACGGCCGGCTCACGGCGCAGCCGCGACGCTTGCGCGGTCGCAATCAACCACGGAGATCGACGATGGGTATATTCAGATGGCTGGCGCTCGGCGCCGCAGGGGCGGTCGCCTACAACGCCTGGCAGAAACGCCAGGCCGCCGCCGGCACGTCGGCGTCGGGGGCGCTCGACGATGGCAGGATCACACCGCCGCATGGCGATGCGATCACGGTTGGCGGGCCCGATCGCGAAGTGCCGGATGCGCCGTCCACGCGCCCTGCGCATTCGAGCCGGAGCTTCGGCGAAGAAGATTGAGTCGGATCGGCCGTCTCGTCGCATTGCCTCCACCGGCATTGCGATGCGACGGCCTGTCGTTACCGCGACCTCGCGTCTGCGCGGTCGCCACGTCCAGTCACGCGTGGCAGGACGTACCGACAGCCCTGCCACCGACGATCATTCCCATGCCAGCTCGAACCACCGCGTCAGCCGTTCGCCGGGCGCCAGTCGGCGCGGTGCGAGGTTGAAGGCATCGGGCGGACCGCTTTGCGGCTCGACGCAGGTGGCATGCGGGGCGGCGTCGTACACGACCCGGTGGTCGCAGTCCGAACGCAGCCGTAGCCGTTGATCGCCGCGATGCAACACGATGTCATCGCCTCCGGGAAAGCAATCATCCCAGGGGCTGGGCGCTGCAGGCGCGAGCGGCAGCGTCGCGATGCCGTCGTCGTCGCGCGGATAGACCTGCGCCGGCGCGAAGGCCACGCGTTCGGGTTTGCGGAACCAGGGATGCCAGCCGATCTCGGCTGGCATCGCGTGCTCGCCAGCGGCGAGCGACAGTGTCAGCATGATCCGCCCCGGTGCGACCTCGATCCGCTGCGCCGCGGTACCGCCGAATGGCCAATCCGCGTCGAGCGGCAGCGCCAGCGACAGCGCGACCGCATCACACGTCTGTGCCTCGACCTGCCACGGCAGCGCGAAGCCAAAGCCGTGGATCGCATGCGCACCGAAGTTCGCCGGCAGCACGTACTGCCGGCCATCGAACCGGAACCTGCCGCGGCGAATCCGGCCGACCCACGGCAGCATCGGATAGCAGCCCCAGGCGATCGTCGCCGGCAAGACGTCTTCGGGGCCGACCAGTTGCGCGACGCCGTCGTGCACGATCTGCGCGATGCGCCCGCCCGCGTCCGGCGCGACGACGATCTGGGTCGCACCGCTGCCGATGCGCAGCACCGACCCCGGCGGCAGCGGCGCGGTCGCATCGTCCCGGGCGCGCGGACGCTCGCTCTCAGCCGCCATAGGGCGCGATCGTGCGGATGCGGCCCTGTGCGTCGTGGTGCAGTTCGGTGACCTTGACGTCGCGCAGGTGGGTCACGCCGCCCGAACGCAACGCATCGTGGTAGTACAGCCACCAGCGCCCCTCGAACTCGACGATCGAGTGCTGCGTCGTCCAGCCCACGACCGGCTCGAGCAGCACGCCCTGATGGACGAACGGCCCATAGGGGCTGTCGCCGACCGCGTAGCACAGCAGGTGCGTGTTGCCGGTCGAGTACGACAGGTAGTAGCGACCGCCGTGGCGATGCAGCCAGGGGCCTTCGAAGAAGCGACGCGCGTGGTCGTCGGCGCGCAGCGGCCGGCCGTCCGCGTCGAGGATCGCCACCTCGCGCGTGGGCTCGGCGAGCCCGCGCATGTCGGCGCGCAGCCGCGCCACGCGCGGCCCCAAAGCGGGCGCCGCACCGGTCGGTTCCTCATGGGCCGCATCGAAGACGTCGTCGCGATACTTCTGCAACTGCCCACCCCAGATCCCGCCGAAGTACAGATACTGCTCGCCGTCGTCGTCGGCGAACACCGCCGGATCGATCGAGTACGTGCCGGCGATCGGTTCGGGATCGGGCACGAACGGGCCTTCCGGCCGGTCGCCGACCGCCACGCCGATGCGGAACAGGCCGTCGGCGCGCTTGGCCGGGAAGTAGAAGTAGTAGCGGCCATCGCGACAAGCGGCATCGGGTGCCCACATCTGCCGCGCCGCCCACGGCACGTCGCGCACATGCAGTGCGCGACCGCAGTCCACGGCCTCGCCGCCGGGATGGTCCTGGCGCAGCACGTGGTAATCCTCCATGCCGAAATGCCCGCCCTCGTCGTCGAAGGGCGCGCCGGCATCGATGTCGTGCGAGGGATAGATGTAGAGCTTGCCCTCGAACACGTGCGCCGATGGGTCGGCGGTATGGATATGGGTCACCAGCGGCGACGAAATCGCCCGGTCGGCCAGCGCCTGCAGGTCCGGCGCGGGCGCCGCATCGGCGTTCGGCGCGCCGGACTGGGGTGCGCCCTGGGCGGGCGCGGTCATGCCGCCGCTCCGGCAGCGCGCGCACGACGCGCACCGAGCTCGTGTTCGATCCGGGTTTCCATCGGTTTGTCGATCTCGTAGAGGAACAGCAGGGCCACGCCTGCCAGGAATGGCAACGAGCAGTACACGCTCACCGCCAGCCGGATGCCGTCGATCGCGGCCATCGGTTGCGCACTTGCGCCGGCCTCGTAGCCATAGCGCGCCAGCACCGCGGCCACCAACGCGCCGCCGATACTCAGGCCGACCTTCAGGCCGCACAGCATCGCCGAGAAGATGATCGCGGTCGCGCGGCGATCGTTCTTCCATTCCGACCAGTCGGCGACGTCGGCGATCATCGCCCACAACAGCGGGATGGTGATGCCGTAGAAGAAGCCGTGCAGGATCTGCGAGCCGAACACCAGACCGATCGCATCGGGTGGGTAGAGATAGAACGCCAGCAGGAACACGGTGGAGACCGTCAGCGCGCCGCCGAACACATTGCGCTTGCCGAAGCGGTTGGCCAGCGGACGCGACAGCCCGATCCCGAGGATCATGCAGAGGATGCCGCCGGCATTGAACAGGCTGAAGGCCGAGGTCGGCGCGTCCTCCGGCCACAGGAAGCCGGCCATGCCCGCACCGGTCAGCAAGCCGTTGAGACCGCCGATCGCGCGTTCGAAGCCGGTGCGCTCCAGGAAGCCCGCCAACGCCGTGGGTTCGAGGTAATACTGGAAGTAGTAGATGGTCATGCCGCCCTTGAGGGCGAGCGCGACGAACACCAGGATCGTCAACAGCAGCATCACCTGCCACGGCCGGTTGCGGGCCAGGTCGACCAGGTCCTGGCGCACGCCCGACGACTGCGCGGGCGTCGGCACGATGCGCTCGCGGGTGGTCGCGAAGGTGATCAGAAAGAACACCGTGCCCACGACCGCAAACAGCGTCATCACGCTCTCGAAGCCGCGCACCCGGTCGCCATCGCCCAGGATCAGCACCAGCGGCAGCAACAGCACCTGGATCACGAACTGGGCGATCATCACCGCCACGAAGCGGTACGCCGACAGGCTGTTGCGCTGGGCCATGTTGCCGGTCAGCACGCCGCTGAGCGCGGCGTAAGGCAGATTGTTGGCACCGTAGACCAGCACCAGCAGCGTATAGGTCACCAGCGCATAGGCCACCTTGCCGCCCTCACCCAGGTCGGGCGTACTGAAGGCCAGCAGCGACAGCGCGCCGAATGGCACCGCCGTCCACAGGATCCACGGCCGGAACTTGCCCCAGCGCGTGCGTGTCCGGTCGGCCAGAAGGCCGATCATCGGCGTGAACACGAACGCGCCCAGCAACCCGACGACGAAGATGATCGTCGCCGCGGTCGCCGCCGGCAACGCATAGACATCGGTGTAGAAGAACGCCAGGTAGGTGATCAGCGTCTGGAAGATCAGGTTCGCGGCGAGGTCGCCGAGGCTGTAGCCGATCTTCTCCCTGACCGAGAGGATCTGCGATGTGTCGCTCATTGGTTCGGTCTTCCCCACTGCCCCCCCGACGGCACCGGCGCGGTGCCCGCATCGCGACATCGGGTTGCCTGCGCACCGGCGTCGGGGAGGACGACGCCGGCGCGCAGGGCCCGCCCTGCGTCAGAACGTACCGCGGATACCGACGGTGAAGGTGGTGCCCGGATCGTAGAAATCGTTGACCGCATTCGGATAGGCGAAGTACGAACGCCGCTCCTCACCGGTGATGTTGAGCACGTTGAAGGTCAACTGCGGCTCCGAGCGCACGCCCTTGAGCGTGTAGCTGGCCGATAGATCGAGCTGGCCGCGGTCCTCACCGTGGATCTGCGCGAACGGGATGCCCTGCTGGTTCGGCCCCGACCCCACCGCGGCTTCCGACCAGGTATACGACAGGCGCACCGAGGCGACCTCGTTCTCCCAGTAGGCGGTCGCATTCCACATCGACGGCGCCACGCCATAGACATTGCCCGACAGCGCGCGAGCATCATTGCCCAGCGCCTTGATGTCGAGCTTGGTGTAGTTGGCCATGAAGCCGAGCCCTTCGAGCACCACGCTCAGCGGCTGGACCCAGATCGCCTCCCAGCCGCGCACCTCGAGCTCGGCGTCGGCGTTGACCTGCTGGTTGACGTTGACCGTGGCCACGTCGGGACCGCCGCGCGAGTTGATCGCCTGCTGCTGGGCATCGACCAACGTCTCGAACGGAATGCCGAGCTGGCGGAACGGCATCGTGGTCACGCCCTGGTAGGTGTAGCCCTCGATCCGCTTGTTGAACAGCGTCAGGCCCACAAAGCCCTCACCGCCTGTGTACCACTCGCCACCGATGTCGAAGTTGGTCGAGGTGTAGGGCGTGAGGTTGGGGTTGCCCTGGTTGGCGACCTGCGCCGAAATGTCGGTCAGCGTCGTGGCCGGCAGCATCGAGCTGGGGTTGGGCCGGGTCATGGTGCGCGATGCGGACGTGCGCAGCACCACGTTCGGCGCGACGTCCCAGGCCGCGCTCAACGACGGCAGCCACTCGGCGTAGTCGCCGGTCAGCGTCTGCCATTGCCGCACTTCGCCCAGCGTCACCGGCCCACTGATCTCCTGGTCGGTGGTCGCGTAGCGCACGCCCATGTTGAAGCGCAGGTTGCGGTTCCAGATCTCCGACTCGCCGTTGACCATCACGTAGGCGGCCTTCGTGGTCTCGTCGAAGCCGCCGGTGGCACCGCCGGTATTGGGACCGGCGGTTTCGGGCGCGCGGTCGCGATACTGCGCGTAGTGGGTATCACGCATGAAGCGGTCGAAGTCCACCGTCACAAAGCCGCTCGGCCCGGGCAGGATGTAGTTCGCCAGTTGGGCGTCGCTGATCTGCGACAACGCATAGGGCTGCCAGTCGGCCCCCGTGTCGCCGAAGCCCTGGATGCGGCGCTGGTTGTTGTCCCAGGACAGCCCGACTGTCACATTGTTGCGGTCGTCGCCCAGTTGCAGGTCCGCACGCAGTCCGCGCGTCTCGGTCACGCGCTTCTCGTTCTGCGCCCACACGCGCCCGCCCTCCCACGTCCAGCCCAAGGCCGGATCGTTGAGATCGAGCGCGCTGTCCCAGGTCGGCAGGCCGCCGCCGTTGGCATATTGCAACGTCGTCAATGGCGAGTTGAAGCCGATCGTCGGCGAGTCGCGAAACATCCAACTGCGGCTCAGGTTGCCCTGCACGTCCAGCTTGACCGACTGGGTGTCGCCGAACCAGAAGGTCCCGCCCGGCGTCACGTGCCAGTACTGCACATCCTCGGTGTACGGGCGTGCTTCCATGAAGAACTGTGCATTGGCGAACGTGGCGCTGGTGACGACGTTGTTCGCGTCGAGCTGCATGTCCAGCGGGATGATGTTGCCGTTGCGACCGATCAGATTGATGTCGATGCGGTCGTTGGTGCGCTTGGCCTTGGTATAGAGCACATCGAGGTAGAGCTCGACATTGTCGCTGGGCCGCAACTGCACCGAGCCCAGGAATGCATCGCGGTCGCGATCGCCGCTCATGTGCACCGGTCGGCCCAGGCGCGGGATCAATGCCTCGCCGATCTGCTCGGGCGTCAGGCCGGGATTGTGCGCCCGCAGCCAGTCGGCATCGATGACCTGACCGGGCACCAGGCCGGCCGCAATGGTGGATGCGTTGCCGGGCACCACGTCGGGAATCCGCCAGCCGTTGCCGCCGGTCACGTTGCAGGGACTGCCCAGCGACGGGAAGCCGCCGGGGGCGCCGCCGTTGCCGCACTGCGCGTTGGTGAGGTTGGGATTGGTCCAGCCGATGGTCTCGTACCCTTCCACGCCCATTTTGCCGCGCTGCGAGGTCACGCCGGCGAGCACGCCGAACGTGCCGGCATCGTTGGTCCAGCTGCCGATCACCGTGCCGCGCGGACTGGTCTTCTCGCTGATGTCGTTGTAGTCGGCCTGCAGCGAGTACGTCAGCTGGCTGCCGTTGACGTCGAACGGCCGGATGTTGCGCATGTCGACCACGCCCGACGCGCCGCCTTCGGACAGGCGCGCGGTGGGCGACTTGTAGACCGTGAGCTGGTTGAAGAACTCGGTCGGGAAGATGTTCAGATCGACCTCGCGGTTCTGGTTGGTCGCATCCAGGCCGATCGACGCGGTCGCCACCGATGCGCCGTTGATCGTGGTCTTGGTGAAGCTGCTGGGCAGGCCGCGGATCGCGATGTTCAGCCCTTCGCCGTTGACGTCGCGATTGAGCTGGATGCCCGGAATGCGACTGAGCGATTCGGCGATGTTGGTATCGGGAAACTTGCCGATGTCCTCGGCGAAGATCGAATCGGTGAACCCGGTCGAATCGCGCTTGGCCTCGGTCGCGAACTGCAGACTCTGGCGATAGCCACGCACGACGACCGCATCGAGATCGGTGGCCGAAGGCGACGCCGGCGGCACGTCCTGCGCGAGCGCCGGGGCGCCCGCCGCCCCCAACAACGCCAGACCCAGCGCCCGCGACAACGCATTCTTCGAGACTTGCTTCTGCACCGTACTCCCCTCCCGTTTCTGGTGACCGGCACATGGCGCGCCCTGCGTCGCCCATGCCATGGCGTGATGTTCGTGCTGCCCCTGCCCGGCCGGACGAACATCCAGGACCGCGCTCGAAATGATGGTAGCGCTATCAAAATTGACACGCACGCTGCGCAGCAGCATGAACGCAGCACAGGTAGAAACCTCGGCATTTGACGGTCAATTCTTCGCTCTCGCCACTGTTGGATGCGAGTTGATGCAGTGCAGAACGCATTCGTCCACATGCTGTGATAATGATAGCGCTACCACGTCTTGACGACGCGGACGACGCCTGGAGGGAGGCGATGGCACCGATTCGGGGAGCGCGGCCACATGCGGTCGCAAATGAGATTACCGGGGCACGTGGATGAGCGGCGCCGACCGGGCCGCATCCGCTACGCCGGCAGCGAAGATCGGCATGTACCGCTGGCGCGTCTGCGCAATGCTGCTGGCCGCCACGACCATCAACTACATCGATCGCCAGGTGCTCGGCGTACTCGCGCCATTCCTGCAGGAGGAGATCGGCTGGAGCGAGATGCAGTACGGTGCCATCGTCACCGCGTTCCAGGCGGCCTACGCGATCGGGCTGCTGTGCGCCGGCGCCATCATCGACCGGCTGGGCACCAAGGCCGGCTACGCGATCGCGATCTGCGTATGGAGCATCGCGGCGATGAGCCATTCGCTGGCCGCGAGTGTGGCCGGTTTCGTGGTCGCGCGCTTCCTGCTGGGCCTGGGCGAGGCCGGCAACTTCCCGGCCGCGATCAAGACGGTCGCCGAGTGGTTTCCGCGGCGCGAACGCGCGTTCGCGACCGGCATCTTCAACTCCGGCTCCAACATCGGCGCGATCGTGGCCCCGCTGTTGGTGCCGGTCGTGGCGGTAACCTGGGGCTGGCAGGCGGCGTTCCTGTTCACCGGCGCGCTCAGTGCCGCCTGGCTGGCCGTCTGGCTGCTGACCTATCGCACCCCCGAGCAACAACCTGCGCTGTCGCCGGCCGAACTGGCGCACATTCGCAGCGATCCGCCCGAGCCGGCAACGAAGGTGCCCTGGCGGCACATCCTGCGCCATCGCCAGGCCTGGGCCTTCGTCGCTGCCAAGTTCATCACCGATCCGATCTGGTGGTTCTTCCTGTTCTGGCTGCCGAAGTTCCTCAACGCCGAGTACGGTCTGACTCTGTTGGCGCTGGGATTGCCGCTGGTGGCGATCTTCCTGCTGGCCGACGTGGGCAGCATCCTCGGCGGTTGGTTGGCTGGACGCTTCCTGCGCCTGGGCTGGAGCGTCAATCGCGCGCGCAAGGGGGCCATGCTGGTCTGCGCGCTGTGCGTGGTGCCGATCGTGTTCGCCGCCCAGGCCGACAACCTGTGGTTGGCGGTGGCGCTGATCGGCCTGGCCACCGCCGGCCACCAGGGCTGGTCCGCGAACGTGTTCACGCTGACCTCGGACATGTTTCCGCGCCATGCGGTGGCCTCGGTCGTGGGCATCGGCGGCTTTGCCGGTGCGGTCGGCGGCATGATGATCGCCACGTTCACCGGCTGGCTGCTGCAGACCACCGGCAGCTACCTGCCGGTGTTCCTGATGGCCGGTTCGGCCTATCTATTGGCACTGTTGGTCGTGCACCTGCTCGCCCCGCGCCTGGAACCGGCGCAATTGGACGGCCGGCGTGCCTGATGCTGCACCGGTCCACGGCGCCGCGGCCCGCGAGCGCCCAACCGACGGTTGCGATGTTCTGTTCGAATTCGGGAGCCTGATGCAATGAAGACCGCTTGCCTGCCTTTGATCGGCGCGCTTGCCCTCGCCCTCGCCGCCTGTGGCGAGCGGCCGACAGCACCGCCGACCGATGCCGCCGCCCCTGCCCCTGCGTCCAAGGCGCTGGCGCACGGTCACGACAAGTTCCTCGGCGGCGCCTACAGCCCGCCGCAGGCCCAGAGCTTCACCGACTACTGGAACAAAGTGACCCCGGAGAACGGCGGCAAGTGGGGCGAGGTCGAGGCCGAGCGCGACGTGATGGTCTGGGACGAACTCGACGCGGCCTGGCAGGTTGCCAAGGCCCATGGCTTGCCGTTCCAGATGCATGTGATGGTCTGGGGCAACCAGCAACCCGAATGGATCAAGACCCTGCCGCCCGACGAGCAGCGCGCCGAGATCGAGCAGTGGTTCGCGGCCGTGGCTGCGCGCTACCCGGGCATCGACTTCGTCGAGGTCGTGAACGAGCCGCTGCACGACCCGCCGTCCAAGGACGACGAAGGCGGCGGCCACTACATCGAGGCGCTGGGCGGCGACGGCGAGAGCGGCTGGGACTGGATCCTCGAGTCGTTCCGGCTCGCACGCCGGCACTTCCCCGATTCCAAGTTGATGATCAACGAGTACAGCGTGACCAACGATCCCCAGGCCACCGGACGCTATCTCGAGATCGTCCGCCTGCTGCAGGCCGAGCACCTGGTCGATGCGATCGGCGTGCAGGGCCATGCATTCTCGACGACGACCGACACCGCGATGGACGTGCACCGCAGCAATCTCGATGCGCTCGGCGCGACCGGGCTGCCGGTCTATGTCACCGAACTCGACATCGACGGGCCCGACGACGCGACCCAGTTGCGCGACATGCAGCGCATCTTCCCGATGTTCTGGGAGCACCCTGCAATCAAGGGGGTGACCATGTGGGGGTTCCGACGCGGCCTGTGGCGCGACGAGCAAGGCGCCTACCTGATCCGCGAGGACGGCAGCGAGCGGCCGGCGCTGACGTGGCTGCGCCGCTACCTGCGGGGCGAGGCGCAGTGATGGCGTCATTGGCGTTCACCACGCACACCGCCGGCGCCCGGATCAAACGGCGATTGGCTGCAGCCGCGCTGCCGCTGATCGCCGCCGCATGCCCGGCCCTGGCTGTCGTCCCGATCGGAAACGCGTCCGACTGCGCGCGGCCCGCGGCAGTCTGCGAGACCGCCGTCCCCGGCGCCTTGCCGCTGATCGTCGATGGCCGGCCGCTGCCGGTGCTGATCGACACGGCCGACGATCCGGGCGTCCTGCGCGCGGCGGGCGATCTGCGCGACGACCTGGCCGCGGTCGCCGGCGCCGAGGCGCGCCAGGCTCCGACGCCACTGGCGATCATCGCCGGCACCCTCGGCCACAGCCCGCGCATCGACCGCATCGTGCGCGAGCGCGGCCTCGACGTCTCCGGCGTCGCCGGCAGCTGGGAAGGCCACCTGCTGCAGGTCGTCGACGCCCCGGAACCGGGTATCGACCGGGCGCTGGTGATCGCGGGCGCCGACAGGCGCGGCACGATCTTCGGCCTCTACGAACTCTCGCGCCGCATCGGCGTGTCGCCGTGGACCTGGTGGGCCGACGTGCCGGCCCCTCGCCACGCCGCGCTGCACGTCGCGCCCGGCCGCTTCGTCGATGCGCCCGTGGTGCGCTACCGCGGCATCTTCATCAACGACGAGGACCCCGCGCTCGGCGGCTGGATGCAGGCGACCTACGGCGGCCCGAACCATCGCTTCTACGAGCGGGTGTTCACGCTGATCCTGCGCCACAAGGGCAACTTCCTGTGGCCGGCGATGTGGGGCCGCGCGTTCTATGACGACGATCCGCGCAATGCCGCACTCGCCGACGAGATGGGCGTGGTCGTGGGCACCAGCCACCACGAGCCGATGATGCGCGCGCACGTCGAATGGTCGCGCCATGGCGCAGGACCGTGGGACTACGCCAAGAACGCCGATCGGCTGCGCGATTTCTGGCGCACCGGCATCGCGCGCATGGGCGACCACGAGAGCGTCGTGACCCTGGGCATGCGCGGCGACGGCGACGAGCCGATGGCCGAGGGCACGGCGATCCCATTGCTGGAGGGCATCGTCGCCGACCAGCGGCGAATCCTCGCCGACGTCACCGGCTGGCCGCCGCAGGACACGCCACAGGTCTGGGCGCTGTACAAGGAGGTGCAGGACTACTTCGATGCCGGCATGCGGGTGCCCGACGATGTCACGCTGCTGTTCGCCGACGACAACTGGGGCAACCTGCGCCGGCTGCCAGCGCCCGGCGACGTCCGCGCCGGTGGTTACGGCGTCTACTACCACTTCGACTACGTCGGCGGTCCGCGCAACTACAAGTGGCTCAACACCACCCAGATCGAGCGCGTCTGGGAGCAGATGCGCCTGGCCTATGCGCATGGCGTCGATCGGCTGTGGGTGGTCAATGTCGGCGACATCAAGCCGATGGAGCTGCCGATCGGCTTCTTCCTCGACCAGGCCTGGAATCCCGACGCGATGACCCGCGACGCGTTGGCGGCCTACCCCGCCGCCTGGGCCGCGCAGCAGTTCGGTGCCGCCCATGCCGCGGAGATCGGCGAGATCCTGACCCGCTACACCCAGTACAACGCGCGCCGCAAGCCCGAGTTGGTGTCCGCCGACACCTGGAGCCTGTTGCATTTCGGCGAAGCCGACCGCGTGCTGGCCGAATGGGATGCCCTGGTCGAGAAGACAGAGCGCGTCGGCGCCGCGCTGCCCGCCGCGCAGCGCGACGCCTGGTACCAGTTGGTCGCCTACCCGGTGCTGGCGAGTGCCAATCTCAACCGGTTCCATATCGCAGTCGCGCGCAACCGGCTGTATGCCGACCAGGGCCGCGCGTCGACGAACGCCTGGGCGGACGAAGCCCAGCGCCTGTTCGCGCGCGACGCCGAACTGGCGCGCATCTACGAGCAGGACATCGCCGGCGGCAAATGGGTGCACATGATGTCGCAGCCGCGCATCGGCTACACCCATTGGCAGATGCCCGACCGCAACGTGCTGCCGGCGCTGGCGCGCATCGACGTGCGCGAGCGCGGCACGATGGGCGTCGCGGTCGAGGGCGATCCGCGCGGCTGGCCGGTGCCGGCCGAGATCGCACGGCTGCCGGTGCTCGACCCGCAGGCCGCGCGCGCCCCGGAGGTCGTCGTATTCAACCGCGGCGCGGCGCCGTTCCGCTATACCGCCACCTCATCGGCGGCCTGGCTGCAGGTGACGCCAGCCGCTGCCGAGGTCACCGACGCCCAGCCGCTGCGCATCGAGATCGACTGGCAGGCGGTGCCTGTGGGCACCGAGGTCGCCTACATCGACCTGTTGGGCAGCGACCGCACCGAAGTGCGCGTGGCGGTGCCGGTGACCCGGCCGGCCTCGACCGGGCCGATGACAGGCTTCGTCGAGAGTGGCGGGGTCATCGCGATCGAGGCTGGCGACTACGCGCGCGCCGTGGCGCCCGACGGCCTGGCCTGGGAGACCATTCCGCACCTGGGCCGCACCCGCGCGGGCGTGACCACGGTGCCGATCACCGCCGCATCCAGCGAGCCCGGACCCGATGGCGCCTGGCTGGAGTATCCGGTGCATCTGCAGACCGCCGGCGAGGTGGAGGTCCGCGTCGTGCTGTCGCCCACACTCGACTACGCGCATCGCGGCGGCCAGCGCCTCGCGGTGTCGTTCGACACCGCCGCGCCGCAGGTGCTGACCCTGCGCCTGGACCCGACGCCCGGCCATCCGGACTTCCCGGCCTGGCAACGCGCGGTCGCCGACAGCGTGCACGTCGCCACCTCGCGCCACCGCGTCGAGGCCGGTGCGCAGACGCTGCGTCTGTGGCGCATCGATCCGGCCGTGGTCGTGCAGCGCATCGAGATCGTCCGCGACGGCGGACCCGCGACCCTGCTCGGACCGCCGGCGAGTGTGCCGCGTTGAGCGCCTTCAAGAACGCACACGTGGACGACTGACGCAGTCCTCAAACCCCCGATCGCCCGCAGACGCGCGGTTGCACCGCCTCGAAGAAGACCCTCCATGACCGCCCACGCCCCACTCGCCCTTCATCCCGATCGCCTGTTCTCGCCCGAACCGAGCCAGCGTGCGATCGCGCGTCGGTTGTACGCACAGATCGCCGGGCTGCCGATCGTCAGCCCGCACGGCCACACCGATCCGGCGTGGTTTGCGACCGATGCGCCGTTCGACAATGCGACCGAACTGCTGCTGGTGCCCGACCACTACGTGTTCCGGATGCTCCACAGCCAGGGCGTGGACCTGGACGCACTCGGCATTCCACGTGCCGATGGCTCGCGCGCAGCGGTCGAGCCGCGCGCGGCCTGGCGCCTGCTCGCCGAGCGCTTCCACCTGTTCCGCGGCACGCCGTCCTCGCTGTGGCTCGACCATGTCTTCTTCGAGGTCTTCGGCCTGCGCGTGCGGCTATCCAGGGCGACCGCCGATCTCTACTACGACACCATCACCGACGCGCTGGCGACGCCGGCGTTTCGGCCGCGCGCGCTGTTCGAGCGCTTCGGCATCGAGGTCATCGCGACCACCGAGTCGCCGCTCGACCCGCTCGACCATCACGCCACGATCCGCGCCAGTGGCTGGTCCGGCCGCGTGATCACCGCCTATCGCCCGGACGCGGTGATCGATCCGGAGCACGAACAGTTCCCCGAGGCGCTCGCGCGCTTCGGGGAACTGACCGGCGAGGACGTACACGATTGGGCCGGTTACCTGCGCGCCCACCGCACGCGCCGGGCGTTCTTCGCCCAGATGGGGGCGACCTCGACCGACCACGGCCACCCGACCTGCGCGACCGCCGACCTGCCGCTGGGCGAGGCGCGCCGACTGTTCGAGACCGTCGTACGCGGCGATGCCACGCCGGTACAGGCCGAACTGTTTCGCGCGCAGATGCTGACCGAGATGGCGCGCATGAGCCTGGACGACGGCCTGGTCATGCAGATCCATCCGGGGTGCTTCCGTAACCACAACCGCGCCTTGTTCGAGCGCTACGGCCGCGACAAGGGCGCCGACATTCCCTTGCGCACCGAATACGTGCGCGCGCTCAAGCCGCTGCTCGACGTCGCCGGCAACGCGCCCGACTTCCGGCTGATCCTGTTCACGCTCGACGAGAGCACCTATGCACGCGAGCTCGCACCGCTGGCCGGACACTGGCCGTGCCTGTCGCTCGGGCCGGCATGGTGGTTCCACGATGCCCCGGAGGGGATGTGGCGCTTCCGCGAACAGACGCTCAGCAGCGCAGGCTTCTACAACACCGTCGGCTTCAACGACGACACCCGCGCATTTCTGTCGATCCCGGCACGCCACGATGTCGCCCGACGCGTGGACTGCGCGTTCCTGGCCAAACTGGTCGCCGAGCACCGCCTGGACGAAGACGCGGCGGCCGAGGTCGCGGTCGATCTCGCCTATCGCCTGCCCAAACAGGCGTATCGGCTGTGACGCGCCGCGCCACGTCCGCCCACCCTGCCGGAGATCGCATGCCCGCACCCACGCTCAGCCGCTTGCTCCTGACGACCGCGCTGCTCGCGTTGTCCGCTGCCGCCCATGCCGCGCCGCCATCTGCCGCCCTGGATGCGGCCGCCGCGCCGCGGCAGGCGCAGCCGCCCAGCACGCTCAAACGCGCCTACGCCAGTGCGTTCCGGATCGGCACCGCGGTCAACGATGACATCGTCGCCGGCCGCGACGCGCGCTCGCAGGCACTGGTCCCGCGGCACTTCGATGCGATCACCGCCGAGAACGTCATGAAGGCCGAAGTGCTGCATCCCGCGCCCGACACCTGGGATTTCGACGCCGCCGACGCCTTCGTCGACTTCGGCCAGCGCCACGGCCAGTTCATCGTCGGCCACACCCTGGTCTGGCACAACCAGACGCCCGACTGGTTCTTCCACGACGCCGCCGGCGCCCCGCTCGCGCCCGACGCGATGGCATCGCGCCTGCGCGACTACGTCGCCACCGTCGCCGGCCGCTATGTGGGGCGCGTGCACGCCTGGGATGTCGTCAACGAGATCGTCGGCGAGGACGGTGCGTATCGCGACACTGTCTGGACACGTGCGCTTGGCGACGGCGACACCGTCGTGCGCGACGCCTTCGCTGCCGCCGCGCGCGCAGCTCCCGACGCCGAGCTCTACTACAACGACTTCAACACCTGGCGCCCGGCCAAGCGCGCCGGCATCGTGCGCCTGGTGAAGATGCTGCAAGACGCCGGCATTCGCATCGACGGCGTCGGCATGCAGGCGCACTGGGGGCTGCACTACCCGTCGCTGGAGGACATCGAAGCCTCGATCGACGCCTACGCCGCGCTCGGGGTCAAGGTCATGATCACCGAGCTCGACATCGACGTGCTGCCGCTCACGCGCGAGGGCCAGGTGATCGGCACCGGGCTGGCGCACCCCCAGTTCCAGCTCGAGGAGTTCGAGCGCTACCTCGACCCCTACCCCGACGGCCTGCCTGCCGATGTCGAGCGTCAGCTCGCGCAACGCTACGCCGAACTGTTCGCGCTGTTCTATCGCAAGCGCGACGTCATCGACCGCGTCACCGTCTGGGGCGTGCACGACGGCATGTCGTGGAAGAACGATTACCCCGTCCCCAACCGCACCAACTATCCGCTGTTGTTCGACCGCGATCGCCAGCCGAAACCCGCACTGGACGCGGTGCTGGCGGTGCCGGAGACGACGACGCGCTAGCATCGGGCGCCCAGCCCTTGCAACGTCGGCCATGGATCGCACGACCACATTCACGCTCGACGAGCGCGACCACCGGCGCGGTGCGCGCGTCCAACTGCTGCGCGCGATGCGCGACCGGCGTACGCGCCGGCGCCTGACGCTGCTGTGGGTGGTGGGCACGCTGGTGGTGAGCGGGCTTGCGCTGATCCTCGGCGTCCCGTGGTCCGAGCTCGCCGGCGACCTGCCGTGGATCACGTTCATCACAGCGGCGACGATCCTGGGTTTCGCGTTCGGACTGCCGCTGCTGCTGACCCCACTGATCGTGCGCCAGCGCTTCGGGCGCGAGGCACTGGTGCGCGAGCCGGTCGTCGCGCACTGGGACGAGGCCGCCTATCGGGCGCGCCAGGGCGGTGTCGAGAGCCGGGTGGCGTGGGGCAGCTACGTGGCCTGGCAGGAAAGCCCGGACCTGTTCGTGCTGTTTCTCACCGACCACAATTTTCAGTTGATCCCCAAGCGGGCACTCGACGCGGCCCAGCTCGAAGACCTGCGCATGCGGCTGGCGGCGCGCTAGACGGCGCGTGTCGCCTTCGGACGTGCCTGCTGCGTCGGGCGCGGCCAAGGCCAGTCCGCGGCGCACCGCCCGCTACACTGCCCGGCCCCGATCCCGACACCCACCATGCCTGATCCCGTCCGTCTCGCCCATCGCGTCGCCGAGCTGTTCACGCTGTCCCGCAACGAGGCCGAGCAGGTCATCCGCAACGGCTGGGTGTCGGTGGACGGCGTCGTGGTCGAGGCGCCGCAACATCGCGTCACCGTCGAGCAGGTCGCGCTCGACCCGGCGGCACGCGTGGAAGCGGTGGAGCCTGCCACACTGCTGCTGCACAAGCCGGCCGGCATCGATGCGATCGATGGACCACGACCGGCCGTCGCGCTGGCGACGCCCGACGCGCGCTGGGCCGACGACCCGAGCGGTGTACGCCTGCTGCAGCGCCATTTCCATCGTCTGACGCCCTTGGTGCCGCTCGACACCGAGGCCAGCGGGCTGATGGTGCTGACCCAGGATGGCCGCGTCTGGCGCCGGCTGACCGAGGATGCCGACCAGATCGAGCACGAGTACATCGTCGAGGTCGCCGGCACGCTGGGGCCTTACGGCCTGGGCCAGCTCGCGCACGGCATCCAGATCGACGGTCGCACACTGCCTGCGTGCAAGGTCAGCTGGCAGAACGAGACCCGGCTGCGCTTTGCGATCAAGGGCGCGCGCGACGGCCAGCTGGGCGCGATGTGCGCGCAGGTCGGCCTGGACGTGGTGTCGATTCGCCGCCTGCGCATCGGTCGCATCGCGCTGGGCAAAGGCCCGGACGGCGCGATGCCGCCCGGCGCCTGGCGCTACCTGCCGGTCGGCGAGAAGTTCTGAAGCTGCGGCCTAATCCTCCGCGTCCGCCGCCTCACGGCCCTGCTGGCGGATCAGCGCCTCCTGCCGTGCGTCCTCGATCGCATCGCGCACGCCGTCGACATCCACCACACCGGCTTCGGGGGTGAAGCGGCCGGTCAGCACGGTATCGGGGGTCAACGCACCGGCCTCGAACAGTGCCCACATCTCCTCGCCGTACCAGGTGTCGAGCAGTTCCGGCGCCGAGCGCCCCAGGTACGCGGTGAGGTTGTTGACGTCGCGCAGCAGCATCGTGCGCGCGGCGTTGTTGCCCGCCGCGCTGACCACCTGCGGGAAATCGATCACCACCGGACCGTGCGCGTCGACCAGCACGTTGTACGGCGACAGATCGCCATGGATCAGGCCACAGCACAGCATCCGCACCACCTCGCGCACCAGCGCGCGGTGATAGTCGCGGGCCTGGTCGGCGTCGAGCGCGACCTCACCCAGCCTGGGCGCCGAGAAGCCGTCGGCATCGGTCACCAGTTCCATCACCAGCACGCCGTGCACATAACCGAACGGCTCGGGCACGCGCACGCCGGCGGCGCGCAGCTGGTACAGCGCGTCGACCTCGGTGTTCTTCCAGGCGGTTTCCTGCTGCTTGCGCCCGTACTTGCTGGCCTTGCCGATCGCGCGCGCCTCGCGGCTACCGCGCACCTTGCGGCCTTCCTGGTACTGCACGCGCTGCTGGAAACTGCGCTGCGCCATGTCCTTGTAGACCTTCGCGCAGCGCACTTCGTCGCCGCTGCGCACGACGTACACCGCCGCTTCCTTACCGCTCTTGAGCGGACGCACGACGGCGTCGATCACGCCGTCGTCGATCAGTGCCTGCAGGCCTTGGGGGGTCTTCACACGGATCCTGTGGGGTGGTCGGCACGGCGGGGGCCGGCCACGAGCGGGCAAGCTTCGCATGTCCGTTCCAGGGCCGCCATCGCCTGCCGGCGCGCAGCAAGCTGCGGGCAGGCCTGGCTTCCTCCTGCATGCGCACGGCCATCTGCGCCGCGCGCGCATCGGCGATTCGCCACTGCGCGCCGGACGTTGCATCCTGTGTGGCCCCGAACCGGAGACCGCACGCCCATGCGATGGCCCGCGCTGCTGCTCGCCCTGCCCCTGCTCGCCGCCTGCGCGGCGCCGATGTCGTCCACCGATGCCGACGCCGATACCGATGCCGCGTCGACACTCGGCCGCCTGACCCGCTGGCACGCCGGTTTCGACGCGGTCGTCGCGCCGGATGCGCGCATCGAACGCCTCGCCGACGGATTCACCTGGTCCGAGGGCCCGGCGTGGATCGCCGACGGCGGCTACTTGCTGTTCACCGATGTGCCCGAGAACCGCATGCACCGCTGGTCCGAGGCCGACGGGGTCTCGGTGTTCCTCGAGCCGTCCGGCTACGACGGCCCCGACACCGGCGAACTGCGCGAAGCCGGCGCCAACGGCTTGCTCGCCGAACCCGCCGGCAGCGTGCTGCTGGCCGATTCGGGCAATCGGCTGGTCGCGCGCCTCGATCTGGCGACCCGGCACAAGACCCCGCTTGCCGAGCGCTTCGACGGCAAGCGCCTGAACAGCCCGAACGACATCGCCCGGCGCAGCGACGGCAGCGTGTTCTTCACCGACCCGCCGTACGGTCTGGTGGGCATGAACGACTCGCCGGCCAAGGAACTCGATGTCAACGGCGTCTACCGCATCACGCCCGACGGCGGCCTGCATCTGCTCGACGCTACCGTGCCCTTCCCCAACGGCATTGCGCTGTCGCCCGACGAACGCACGCTCTATGTCGCCAGCTCCGACCCCGAGGCGCCGCTCTGGTACGCCTACGCGCTGGCCGAGGACGGCACAGTGTCCGGGCGCCGCGTGTTCGCCGACGCCAGCGACCTGATGACCGACGACGCGCCCGGGTTGCCCGATGGCATGGCCGTCGCGAGCGATGGCACCGTCTTCGCGACCGGCCCCGGCGGCGTGCTGGTGTTCGCGCCCGACGGCACGCGACTGGGCCGCATCGAGACCGGCGGCGCGATCTCCAACTGCGCCTTCGGCGACGACGGCCGCACGCTGTACATGACGTCCGACGACATCCTCGCGCGCATGCGCGTGCGAACGACCGGGTTGGGATTCACGCGCTAGGCATTCGGTGCTGCGGGCGTTTCCACACAGGCCCGCCCCCACCCAACCCTCCCCCGCACGCGGGGGAGGGCTTCTCCAGGCGAGGGCGGGCTCTTCGCATCGTGCTCCCTCCCCCGGATGGGGGGGAGGGCTGGGGTGGGGGCGGACGCGCGCCGGAGATCACACTGCAAGACACCGTGACTTGAACACGCAGGCGCAGCGAACGCTGATGCCAAGATCGAGGACGATACGCCTGTCCCAACAAGCGCCTCAGCCCAGCTGTTCCGAGCCCACGACGTGCAGACCTGGTGAGGCGTCGACCGCGGCGTTCAACAGCGCAGCGGCGATCCGCGGCGCCGGGTTGATGCGCCAGCGTGGCGGCAGCAGCGGACCGAGTGCGCCGAGCACGACGCCGGCACCCCGCTCGCCCAAACGTAACTCGTCGCGCGCCCCACCGATCAGCCCAGGCCGCACGAAGGTCAGCGAGTCGAAACCGACTGCGGCGAGGTCGCGTTCCAGTTCGCCCTTGACCCGGTTGTAGAACACCCGCGATGCCGCGTCCGCACCCAGCGCCGAATTCAGTGCGAATGCACGCGCACCGTGCGCCTGCACGCGGCGTGCGATGTCGAGCGGATAGTCATGATCCACGCGGCGGAACGCAGCCTGTGAACCGGCCGCACGGATCGTCGTGCCGAGCGTGCAGATCACCGCATCGACATGCCACCAGGGCGCATCGTCGGGCAGGCGATCGAAGTCCACCTGCGGCGACTGCAGTTTCCGGTGCGCGGGCACGTTACGCCGCACCGGCGCGATTACCGCCGCCACGCGCGGATCAGCCAAGGCTTGCGTCAGCACGTGGCGACCCACCAGGCCCGTCGCACCGACCAGCAACAAACGCAGGCCCGCGCTCATGGCGCCTGCGCCCGCTGCCGCGCCGCGTCGGTCTCGCGCACCGGCGGTTGGCCGAACATCCGCGCGTACTCCCGCGTGAACTGCGGCACGCTCGCATAGCCCACGCCGTACGCGGCGATGCCTGCGGGAATGCCATCGACCAGCATCCGGCGTCGCGCTTCGATCAGCCGCAGCCGCTTCTGGAACTGCAACGGCGTGAGCGAGGTCGCCGCGCGAAAATGCGCATGGAACGCCGACACGCTCATATCGGACATCGCCGCCAGTTGCTCTACCGGCAACGGCCGGTCGTAGCCGGCGCGCAGGGCCGCGACCGCACGCGCCACCCGCTGTGCGCTGCCGCTGGGCCATGCCAGCCGCCGGATCGCCGGCCCATGCCGCCCGGCCAGCAACCAGTAATGCATCTCGCGCACATACTGGGCCTGCAGCACCGGCAGCGCCGACGGCCGTGCGAGCAGCCGCATCAACTGCAGCGCCGCCTCGGCGAGCTCGGCGTCGGTCGGCTCCACGCCGATCGGCGCGGCAACCAGGTCCGGTGCGGCGTCCATGTCGGCGACCAGATCGGCCACGATCGCCGGATCGATCTCCATCACCAGCGAGCAGTACGGCGCCGCGGCGCTGGCCTGCACGATCCGGCTCTGGGTCGGCAGATCGGCCGCGATCACCAGCGTGTCGCCGGCGGCGAACGCGAACGTGCGCGTCCCCATCGTCACCTCCTTGGCGCCCTGCAGCACCAGGCAGGCCAGCGGACGCTGCATGTCGTGGGCCAGCCCGCTCGGCGCGAGCGCGTGCACCGCCGCCAAGCCGGGGATCGGGGTCGCGGCGATGCCGCCGCCCGGCGCATGGGTGTGCGCGTGGTGGCGAACCAGATCGAGCAATTCGGTCATGGCACAAGCCTACGCCTCTCGGGCCCGGGACGGACCGCCGACTGGAGGATCAGGCAAGCATCGCCGAGCTTCCGGCAACCGCCGTGATCGACGCGGCGCGATAGTGAGTTCCCCGCCACGCACCCCAGGATCTCCCATGACCCGCATCACTCTGATCACCGGCGCCAGCCGCGGCCTCGGCCGCAACACCGCCCTCGCCGTCGCCCGTGCCGGTGGCGACGTCGTGCTGACCTATCGCAGCGGCGAAGCCGAGGCCCAGGCCGTCGTCGCCGAAATCGAGGCGCTCGGCCGCAAGGCCCGCGCCTTCCCGCTCGAGGTCGGCGACGCCGCCAGCTTCCCGGCCTTCGCGGACGTCCTGCGCACCGCGCTGCGCGAGACCTGGCAGCGCGAGACCGTCGACCACCTGGTCAACAATGCCGGCCACGGCGACACCGCGCCGTTCGGCGAGACCACTCAGGCGCAGTTCGACCGCCTCGTCGACGTGCACTTCAAGGGCGCGTTCTTTCTGACCCAGACGCTGCTGCCGCTGATCGCCGACGGCGGCCGGATCGTCAATCTGTCCAGTGGCCTGACCCGCTTCGCCTTTCCCGGCTACGCCGCCTACGCGGCGGCCAAGGGCGCGGTCGAAGTGCTGAGCCGCTACCTGGCCAAGGAACTGGGCCCACGCGGTATCGCCGTCAACACCGTGGCGCCCGGCGCCATCGAGACCGATTTCGGCGGCGGCCTCGTGCGCGACAACCCGCAGGTCAACGAGCAGCTCGCCGGCATCACCGCGCTCGGCCGCGTCGGCGTGCCCGACGACATCGGCCCGATGATCGCCAGCCTGCTCGGCGACGCCAACCGCTGGGTCACCGGCCAGCGCATCGAGGTCTCGGGCGGTCAGGCGCTCTGACCTCGGACGGGGGGGCACCGAGCGTGCTCCCCGTCATCGCGCCGCCGCACCGCACGCACGCATGGCAAGCTGCGCATCGCCGGGTGCCATCAGCACCGCGAGGACGCGCAATGCGCGTTTGCTCTTGGCTTGCTCCCCTGCTCGCGCTGGCGCTCCTCCTGCCCCGTGCCGCATCGGCCGACAATGCCGACGCCCAGGCACTCCGCGCGCAACTGGACACCAACCGGCAGCGCTACGGCATCGCCGACCAGGCCGTGCTGGTGGCGCGCAACGGCCAGGTGCTGTTCCGCGGCGCGGATGGCGAGGCCGACATCACCCCCCACGCCCCGGTCACCGAGGCCAGCGAGTTTCCCGTCTACTCGCTGGCCAAGCTGTTCGCCAGCACGCTGGCAATGCAGCGTATCGAGCAGGGCGCACTGGACCTGGACGGCCCGATCGGTGCCACCCTGCCCGGCCTGCCGGCACACTGGCAGCGCATCCGCCTGCGCGACCTCCTGGACCACACCTCCGGCCTGCCCGAGTATTTCGAGGCACCGCAGGACGGCACCCCGGCTGCGCTTCCGGCGGATGCACGCGCCGTCTTCGCCGCCCTCGCGCAGACCCCGCTCCAGTTCGCGCCGGGCACCCGGACGCGCTACACGCAGACCAACTACCTCGTCCTGGCGGCGCTGCTCGCCGCAGACGCCGGCAAGCCCTACCCGCAACTCGTCGAAGACCGCATCCTGCGCCCACTGCGACTGCGCCACACCTGGCTCGGGCCGCCAGGTCGCGGCACCCGGGTCCGGGTGCGCGTGCTATTCGCGGGCAGCCTCGACGGCGACGTCGACACGGTCGTCTACCTGACCAACGGCAGCGCACGCAACGTCTGGTCGCGCACGCTGCTGGACAGCATCCTGGCCGCGATGACCCCCAAACGCTTCCCGGCCGAAGCCCTGGCCGAGACGTTACGCAGCCTCGCTCTCGACACGGGTCAAGACGACGACCTGCGCGCACGCGCGCGCGCGATCCGCGCAGCCAGCCCGCTCGACGACATCGCGTTCGAGCGCACCGTCAATGCCACCGGCTATGCCGTCCGCGAGAACTTCGGTGTCGACCCCGCACTGCGCGTGTTCGCACTGAACGCCGACCTGTTCCCGATGTCGGCCAATGCCTGGGACAGCCTCGCCGAGGCGTACGCGGCCAAGGGCGACGACGCGCAAGCCAACGCGCTGTATGAGAAGGCGCGTCGGCTGGCGCGCGAGGCGGCACGGGGCGGGGCGAGCAGTGACGCCAGGTGGTAGGGCTTCGGAACATCCCGAAGAACACCCGGTATCTCGACCCTGCTACAACACCGCCCGCACCAGCGCCATCCCCGCGAACAATCCACCGATCGACAGCACGACCGACGCCAGCACATAGGCGACCGCCAGACCCAACTGCCCGCGCTCATAAAGCAGCGCTGCCTCCAGCGAGAACGCCGAGAACGTCGTGAAACCGCCCAGCACGCCGGTCATCAGGAACAACCGCAGCGACGGCGACAGGCCACTGCGCGCAGCGAACCACCCCACGACCACCCCCATCAGCAGCGAGCCGACGACGTTGATGCACAGCGTGCCGTAGGGGAACGTCGTGCCGGCGCGCAGCGCCAGCAGGTTGACGCCGTGACGCAATGCCGCGCCGAGGCCGCCGCCAAGGAACAACAGCAGGAACGGGATCATTGCGCCTCTCCTGGACCACCGACTGACGGCAACAGTCTGCTGTGAGCGGGTGCCTGCCGCGCCTCGATCAACGGCCATGCGAGAAAGACATCGCTGCCGCGCCCCGGTGCTGGGCGACATCCTGCATGCCCGCCATGCGCGACCGCGATCGTTCGCACGACCGCCAGTCCGAGTCCCGACCCGCCGCCTGCGCGCGATCGCGATGGATCGCCACGCCGGAATGCGTCGAACACGTGCTGCCGCAGCGCCTTCGGCACCCCGGGGCCGGTATCCACGACGCCGACGCAGGTCTCGCCGCCAACGACGCGGGCATACAGCAGCAGCGGGCCGGGCGTCGCATGCTTGAGTGCGTTGTCCAGCAGCGCAGTGAGCGCCTGACGGATGCGTGCCGCATCGCAGGTCACCCGCGGCGGCACGCTGGTCTCGACGCGCAACTCGAAGCCGGCCGCGGCGAGGGGGTCGGAGAACGACTCGGCGACGCCCTGCAACTCCAAGGCGAGATCGACCGCCACCAGCTCGATCTCGAAGTGCCCACTGTCCTGCAGGCTCAGCACACGCAGATCCTCGACCAGCCGCGACAGACTCTCGGCCTGCTTGAGCAGGCCCGCGAATACGGCCGGCTCGGGCGCGAACACCCCATCGACCAGGCCTTGCAGGCGTCCGCGCAGGATCGTGACCGGCGTGCGCAGTTCGTGCGCGACCGCGGCATTCCAGAACGTCTGCTCCTGCACGGCGGCCTGTAACCGCTCGGCCAGCGCATTGACGTCCTGCGCCAGCTGCGCCGTCTCCCCGGTCGCGTGTGCACCGAGCGCGACCCGGGCGTGGAGGTTGCCCCGCGCAATATCGCGCAGGCCGTGGGCCGCTGCGTTCAAGGGGTTGAGAATGCGCCGCGAGAGCCGGATCGCGACCCAGACCGAAATGACCACGGCCGCGACCACGGTCATCACGATCCAGGCCAGCTCGGCACCGGACGGAACCCAGCTCTGCGAGAGCATCGTCGGCGCATAGGCCGACGCCCAAGCGTAGAAGGCATAGGACCCGGCAATGGACAGCACCATCAACCCGAGCGACATCACCGCCAGCGATACCGCGATCTGGGACCGCAGCCCCGAAGCGCGTGTCATGCGGACCGGCCGGCGCGATAGCCGACGCCGCGTACGCTCTCCGGCACGCCGCCCAGGCCCGCGTCCTCGAGCTTGCGCCGCAGCTTGCTGACATGACTGTCCACGGTCCGTTCCAGCGTATCGCCTTCCGGCAGGCACGCAGCCAGCAGTTCGGCGCGGCTGCAGACCCGTTCGGGCGTCCGCACCAGATGCGCGAGCAGCCTGAACTCGGTCAGGGTGAGATCGATGGCACGCGGGCCATCGTCGAGGTGCAACGTGACCGCATGGCGATCCGCATCGATCTCGATCGGACCCCACCGCAACGTCGGCGCGCCGTCCGCCATCGGCACCCGAGTCCGCCGCAGCACCGCCTCCACCCGCGCGACCACCTCGGCCGGATTGAACGGCTTGACCACGTAGTCGTCCGCACCGATCCGAAGCCCGGTAAGCTTGTCCACGTCCTGGTCCATCGCGGTGAGCATGATCACCGGCGTCGTGCCCCGGTGGCGGATCTCCCGGAGCACCTGCCAGCCATCGATCACCGGCATCTGCACATCGAGCAGCACGAGGTCGGGCCGGTGGGTCCGATGCTTGGCCAGCGCATCGGCGCCGTCGACGGCGCGCACGCTGCGCAGGCCGCTCCGCCGCAGATAGGCGGCCAGGATCTCGCCGATGTCCGGCTCGTCCTCGGCGATCAGCACGAGGGATTCGGCCAGGGTGCACGAATCGCGGGAGGGCATCGGGTTTCCAGGGACTGAACGGAGCGCGGCCTCCATCTTATCTCCACACAGTTCGCACTCAATCCCGACGCCCGCCGACTAGACTTCGCAATCTCGAGCGGCCGACCGTCCCGGCCCGACGCGCAGGAGTTCGCGGTCCATGTTCCCTTTCCGATGCCTTCGATGCGTCGTCCCGCTCGCCGTGTCGGTCGTGTTGCTCGCAGCCTGCGGCGGCCAGCCCGGCACGGACGGCGCTTCGGCGCCCCCCAGCGTCACCGTCGAGACTCTGGTCCCGGCCCCGGTGGTGGTCAGCGCCGATTTTCCCGGCCGGGTCGCCGCGCTGCGAACCGCCGAGATCCGACCGCAGGTCGGTGGCATCGTGCAGCGCCGCCTGTTCGAGCAGGGCGCGGAAGTCGAAGCCGGCACGCCCCTGTTCCAGATCGCGCCCGCATCGCTGCAAGCGGACGTCGAGACCGCGCGCGCCGCCCTGCGCCGCGCGCAGGCGGAAGCCCGTCGCACCCGGATCCACAGCGAACGCCTGGCGGTCCTGGCGCGCGACCAGGTGGTCAGCCGGCAGATGTACGACGATGTCGTCGCGCAGCGCGACCAGGCCCAGGCCGACGTCGCGCAGGCGCAAGCGAGTCTGGCACGCCGGCTCGTGGACCTCGGCTTTTCCCGGGTCAGCGCCCCTATTCCGGGCCGTGTCGACCAGGCCCTGGTCTCCGAAGGCGCCTTGGTGACCGCAGGCGACAGTACGCCGATGGCCACGATCCAGCAGATCGACCGGGTCTACGTGGATGTCCGCCAGCCTGCAGGACGCGGCGCAGCGATTCGCCAGCGCATGGATGCACGCGACGCCGCCGACGTCGAGGTACTGCTGGATGGACAGCCGACCGGCCTGCGCGGCCGGATGCTGTTCTCGGGCACCCGCGTGGACGCCGGCACGGGCGATGTCCTGTTGCGCATCGAGGTCGAGAACCCCGCGCGCACGCTGCTGCCCGGCATGTATGTGCAGGCTCGGGTGATCGAGGCACGGTATCCCACCGCACTTAGCGTGCCCGAGGAGGCGGTCGTACGCGCCGGCGAAGAACCGCGGGTGTGGATTCTCGATGCCTCCGACCGCGCCCACCTTCAGCCCGTGACGCTCGGTGAACGCATCGAGGGCCGTTACCGGATCGTCACCGGGCTGAAGGCGGGACAGCGGCTCGTCGTCAAAGGCATGGAGCGCCTGCAAGAGGGGGCCGCCGCCCAGGCCCGGATCGGCTCGAATGCAGCCGGCAACGCGGCCGGCCCTGCCGCCGGCCACGACTGAGGACGCCACATGTCCCAATTCTTCATCCACCGCCCGGTCTTCGCCTGGGTCATTGCCCTGTTCATCGTGCTGGGGGGCCTGCTGGCGATTCCGAAGCTGCCGATCGCCCGCTACCCGTCCGTCGCCCCACCGTCCGTCAGCATCTACGCAAGCTACCCGGGCGCGACCCCGCAGACGCTGGACGACTCGGTCGTCGGCCCGATCGAGCGCGAACTGTCGGGCGTCAAGCATCTGCTCTACTTCGAATCGTCGGTGGACACCAGCGGTACCGCACAGATCACCGCGACCTTCAAGCCGGGGACCGACGCGGAGATGGCGCAGGTCGATGTGCAAAACAGGCTCAAGTCCGTGGAGCCCAGGCTGCCGCAGGCCGTGCGCCAGTCAGGCGTACAGGTCGAATCGGCGGCCTCGGGTTTCCTGATGATGGTCGGCCTGACCTCGCCCGATGGCCGCTTCGACGAGATCGCCCTGAACGACTATCTGGCACGCAACATCGTGCAGGAGTTGCGCCGGATCGACGGCGTGGGCCGCGTCCAGTTGTTCGGTGCCGAGCAGGCCATGCGCGTCTGGGTGGACCCGGCAAAGCTCACCGCATTCGGCCTGACCATGGCCGACCTGGCACGCGCGATCGAACAGCAGAACGCGCAGATCGCGCCGGGCCGGATCGGCGACGAGCCCGCACCCGCGAGTCAGCGGCTCACGGTGCCGCTGACCGTGCAGGGCCAGCTGACCAGCGCCGATGCGTTCTCGGCCATCGTGCTGCGCGCCAGTGCCGACGGTGCCAAGGTCGTCCTGGGCGACGTCGCCCGCGTCGAACTGGGCGCGCAGTCCTACGCGTTCGCCAACCGCGAGAACGGCCTGACGGCCACCAGTGCGGCCGTCCAGCTTGCGCCGGGCGCGAATGCGGTCCGCACTGCTGCGGCCATCCACGCGCGCATGGCCGAACTCGCACCCGGCATGCCGGCCGGGATGGCGTACTCCATTCCATTCGACACAGCGCCCTTCGTCAGGATCTCCATCGAGAAGGTCATGTACACGTTGCTCGAGGCGATGGGGCTGGTGTTCGTGGTGATGTATCTGTTCCTGCAGAACGTCCGCTACACGCTGATCCCGGCGATCGTGGCCCCGATCGCGCTGCTGGGAACGTTCACCGTGATGCTGCTGGCGGGCTTTTCGATCAACACGCTCACCATGTTCGGCATGGTGCTGGCGATCGGCATCATCGTCGACGATGCCATCGTCGTGGTCGAGAACGTCGAGCGGCTGATGGCGAGCGAAGGCCTGTCACCGCGGGAAGCGACCTCGAAGGCCATGAAGGAGATCACCGGTGCCGTGGTGGGCATCACCCTGGTGCTGATCGCCGTCTTCATCCCGATGGCGTTCGGCGCCGGGTCGGTGGGCGTGATCTACCAGCAGTTCACGCTCTCGATGGCGGTCTCGATCGCATTCTCGGCGTTCCTGGCACTGACATTGACGCCGGCGCTGTGCGCAACGCTGCTGCGTCCGCTCCCGGCAGGCCACCATGCCCGTGGCGGCGTCTTCGGGGCCTTCAATCGCGGCTTCGAGCGCATGTCGGCCGGCTATGCCGGCAAGGTCGCCGGGCTGGTGAAGCGCAGCGGCCGCGTCATGCTCGTGTTCGCGGCCATCTGCGTCGTCCTGGTGCTGGGCTTGCGTCACGTGCCGTCCTCCTTCCTGCCCGAGGAGGACCAGGGCTACTTCATGACCTCGATCCAGTTACCCACCGGTGCGACGATGGCGCGGACGCTGGAGGTCGTAAAGGCCTTCGAAGCGCATGTCGCCACGCGCCCCGCGATCAAGAGCAATCTCGTCGTTCAGGGGTTCAGCTTCGCAGGCTCAGGACCCAATGCCGCCATGGCGTTCACCATGCTCAAGGACTGGTCCTCCCGCGGCAATGCGACCGCAGCCGACGAAGCAGCCAGGGCGCAGGAGGCCATGGCCGCGACCAGCGAGGGCACGGTCATGAGCCTGATGCCGCCGTCGATCGAGGAACTCGGCACCTCGTCAGGCTTCACGATGCTGCTGCAGGACCGCGGCGGGCGCGGCCAGGCCGCCCTGCTCGACGCGCAGGCCCAACTGCTCAAGCTCGCTGCCGACAACCGCGTGGTCGCCGATGTCTACGCCGACGGCCTTCCGCCCGGCGACAGCATCGCGTTGACCATCGACCGGACGAAGGCCGAAGCGCTGGGCCTGTCGTTCGACAGTGTCAGCAACACCCTGTCTGCCGCCATGGGCTCGCTGTACGTCAACGACTTTCCCAATCGCGGCAGGATGCAGCAGGTGATCCTGCAGGCGGACGCCGCAGCGCGCCTGCACCTGGAAGACGTGCTGGGCCTGCGCGTGCGCAACGCCTCGGGCGGCATGGTGCCGCTACGCGAAGTGGTCGCGGCGCAATGGACGACCGCACCGCAGCAGATGATGCGGTTCCAGGGCTTCCCGGCCGTCCGCATCGCCGGCCGGCCTGCGACTGGCGCATCGAGCGGCACAGCCATGGCGGAAATGGAGCGCCTCGTCGGCCAACTGCCGCAGGGCTACGCCGCGGCCTGGAGCGGGCAATCGCTGCAGGAGCGTCAGGCCGCGGCGCAGGCACCGTTGCTGATGCTGCTGTCCGCGCTGGTGGTGTTCCTGGTGCTGGCCGCACTCTATGAAAGCTGGACGATTCCGCTCTCGGTGATGCTGGTCGTGCCGCTGGGATTGCTGGGTGCGGTCGCGGCGGTGATGCTGCGCGGGATGCCCAACGACGTGTTCTTCAAGGTCGGGATGATCACGATCATCGGACTGTCTGCCAAGAATGCGATCCTGATCGTCGAGTTCGCCCGCCAGTTGCATGCCCAAGGCCGGTCCCTCGTGGACGCGGCGGTCACGGCAGCGCGCCTGCGTTTCCGCCCCATCCTGATGACCTCGCTCGCGTTCGCACTCGGCGTCGTGCCGCTGATGCTGGCCTCCGGTGCCAGCGCCGAGACCCAGCGCGCCATCGGCACCGGTGTGTTCGGCGGCATGGTCAGCGGCACGGTCCTGGCGGTGTTCTTCGTGCCGGTCTTCTTCGTTGCCGTGCTCGGCGTGCGCGACCGGATCGCGGCCTGGCGTGCGCGCCGGGCCGCGTCTGCGGCGCCGCGGACCTAGCGATTGTCGAGGCGACTTCGCGCCCAGGCGCACCCGCCGGACGAGACGACACCCCACCTCCCCCAATGTCGACACCGCCCTCTCCAGCCCGATGGTGGATCCTCGCAGCGGTGATGCTGGCCTTCCTGCCGGTCGTCATCGACATGACGATCCTGCACATCGCGGTGCCATCGCTGACCCTGGCCCTGCAGGCGTCCGGCAACCAGGTGCTGTGGATCATCGACATCTACCCACTGGTCATGGCGGGTCTCCTGGTGCCCATGGGCACGCTCGCCGACCGCGTCGGTGACCGTCGCCTGCTCCTCGCCGGCCTGACCGTGTTCGGGTTCGCATCGCTGGCTGCGGCCTGCTCGACCCGTGCGTCGATGCTGATCGCTGCGCGCGTACTGCTCGCGATCGGCGGCGCGATGATCCTGCCCTGCGTCCTGGGCGTGATCCGGCGCACGTTCGAGGACGCGCGCGAACGTGCGATGGCCCTGGGCGCATGGGGCACGGCGGGCGCTGCCGGCGCCGCCCTCGGCCCGCTCGTCGGCGGTGCCCTACTGGAGCACTTCTGGTGGGGCTCGGTGTTCCTGATCAACGTGCCGGTGATGCTCGTCGTGGTGCCTGTGGTCTGGCGGCTACTGCCACCGGCGCGACCCACGCGGGGCGCAGCGCCCTGGCCGATCGGACAGGCTCTCGTCCTGGTCGCGGGCGTGATCGCCGTCGTCTACGGCCTCAAGACCGGTGCGGCAGGCGGCCAGTCCTGGTGGATCGCCGCGGCGGCGATCGGCCTGGGCTGCGCGCTGCTGTGGCTGTTTGCACGCATCCAGATGCGGGCGTCCTCGCCCATGCTCGATCTGGCCCTGTTCGCCCATCCGACGATCCTCGCGGGCATTCTCATGGCCATGGTCGCGAGCGGCGCACTGGCCGGCGTGGAGCTCACGATCGCGCAGGAACTCCAATACGTCCTCGCGAAGCGTCCGCTGCAGGCGGGTCTGTTCATGGTTCCGATCATGGCCGCCGCTGCCGTCGGCGGGCCGGTCGCCGGCTGGCTGTCCAATGCACTCGGCCTGCGCCGCGTCGCCGCCTGTGCACTGGCCGTCTCCGCCCTCGCCCTGCTGGGCATTGCGAACGTCGACCTCGACCGCGCAGGTCTCCTGGTGCCGATGCTGCTGGCCGCGCTCGGCCTGTCGCTGAGCATCGGCCTGACCGCGTCTTCGATCGCGATCATGAACGCGGTGGAGGCGGAGCAAGGCGGGGCCGCGGGCGCGCTCGAAGCGACCGCGTACGAACTGGGCACGGGTCTGGGCATCACCGCATGCGGACTGCTCCTGTCTCACGTATTCGTCCGCCACTTCGAACTGCCCGTTGCACTCGCCGAGACCGCGGACCAGCACGCGGTGGGCTCGATCGGCGACGCTTTCGTACTCGCGCACTCGCTGGCGGCGTCCGCGGATGCCGTCGCCGTCGAGACTGCGGCCCGGAGCGCCTTCACCATCGCCCACGCCGCGCTCCTGACCACCGCCAGTGCCGTGATCGCGGCGCTGGCAGTGGCGGTCTACCTGCTGCTGGGGCGCAGGCGCGACGGGTGACGCCGGGAGCAGAGCCCTGCCGGCGCCGGCTCAGGCCTGGCCGCCGAGGATGTTCACCGTGACCGCGATCACGAACATGTTGAAGAAGAACGCGATCACGCTGTGCAGCAACGCGATGCGGCGCAGGTAGCGACTGGTGATCTGCACGTCGGAAACCTGGAAGGTCATGCCGAGCACCAGCGCGAAGTAGGCGAAGTCCCAGTAATCGGGCGCGGCCTTGCCGGGGAAATCGAGGCCCATGTGCTCCTCGCCGTAGTCGCCATAGAAGCCGTGCGCGTAATGCAGCGCAAACATGACATTCATGAACAGCCACGACAGCACGATGCTGCTGCCAGCGATGCCGATCGCGGCAAGGCCGCCGGAGCGACCGGCGGCGAGTTCGGTGCCCAGCGCCACCATCAGGATCGCGACCAACCCGATCGCGCTCCACAGGATGCCCCAGCGGCCCGCGTCCTGGCGCATGGCGACCTCGCGCATCCGGTCGGGCCCGGCGGTGTCGAACAGTCGCCACGCGGCGCCCAGGAACACCAGTGCGCCGACGTCGAAGCCGAGCAGCAACGCGACCGGCCACCGAGCGCCCGCCACCAGGCAGCCGGCGCACCCCGCCACGAACACGGCCGTCGCCAGGCTCAGCCTCGGCCGCGCGCTGAAGGTCCGGAACGGACGCCAGCCCTTGCGGGGATCGTGGCGCGGCGGCGGACGCGATTGTTTGCTCATGCCTGGCCTCTTGCCGATGGGTCGCGTGGTCGCCCGCACCGCCTCCCGCCCAACGAAGGCATGCGATCGATCACCACAGCGAGCATGCGCGCTCTCGACGAGAAGCGCACGGCCTCGCAGGGACACGCGTCGGCCGGGCAAACCCGGGGGCCACGCGCAACATGGCGGCGATCGCACTGGCAGGCAGAGCCGGCCCCCCCCGGCTGAGGCCAAGGCGTTCCACGCTCCGGTCGCCACCTGGCATCATCGGACCGAAGGCGCCCACTCGGACCGCGCCTTCCTTCGCGAGGTGTCGATGGAAACGATGGAACTCCACCGCGGCCGATTGATCGATCATCTGCAACTGGTGGTGCGCGATCTGGCCGCCAGCCGCCGCTTTTACCAAGCGGTGTTCGACAGCATCGGCATTCCGATCGCCGGCGAAGGCCCCGACTACTTCTGGGCCGACGAACTGTTCGTGTCCACCGCAGACAGCGCGGCGGCCGCCGGACAACTGACCGGTCGCCACCATCTGGCGTTCCAGGCGCGCGATGCCGCGACCGTCGATGCCTTCCACGCCGCCGCCCTCGCGGCCGGCGGCAGCGACAACGGCCCGCCCGGCGAACGCCCCTACCACCCGGGCTATTACGGCGCTTTCGTGCTCGACCCCGATGGCAACAACATCGAAGTGGTCTATCACGGCCCGGCCACCTACAGCGCGGACTCGGTCAAGGTCACGTTCTGAGCCAAACTGCCGCTGGACTGTCGTTTCCTGCATCCACGAACGAACAGCCCGGCCGCCCTGCTACAACGTTCCGAAACCGGCCGGCGCCCGGAAGCCCCCGATCTCTCGTGCGATCAGCCGGGCGACTTCGATCGTGGTTCGATCGCCGTACTCAGGGCCGATGATCTGCAGACCGATCGGCAGCCCATCACGCGACAAGCCGCTCGGAAACGCAGTGCTCGGCAGGTAGGCGGCGGTCGCGAGGCCGACCCAGAAAAAATGCGCGTAGTGCGATGTCGTCACACCATCAACGTCCAAGGTCCGCTCGAGCTTGGGCCGGTGGTCGTGCGCGAAGGCCGTCGTTGCTGAGATCGGGCAGATCACCACATCCCAGTCGTCAAAGAAAGCACGCCACCGTAGGCGGTCTCGGTTCCGCGCTTCATCGTGATCGGACCAAGTGCGGTGATCCAGAGCGCGCGCGCGCGTCAGGACCGCCAGCGCCGAGTCGTCGCTCGCGTCGAGCGCCGCCGCCGCCCGCTGGGTCGCGACATAATGAGCATCGGGCAGATTGACGAGCCCCGTCGACCCCAACAGGCTGAGGTAAGTGTTGTACGCGTCCCTGGGCGAGATTGCGGGACGCGCCCGATCTGAGACCACCGCGCCCGCGCGGGCAAGCGCGGCGCCGACCTCCAGCACGCGATCGGAAATTTCGGAGGACGTGGGAACGGCATCTTCGTTCGCCCAGATCGCGACGCGTAAGCCGCGCAGGGTGCGCGTCTTGGGCGGCGGAAGGGCCAACCGCCAGCCCGGCGACCTGAGTCGATCGGGACCTGCCGCGACATCCAAGGCGAGAGCCAGGTCGTCCGCGCTCCGCGCCATGGGTCCGACGACGTTCAGATCCGGTGCGGAGATCACCCCGGAAGGACTGTGACCCTGCATCGGCACGATGCCATAGGTCGGCTTGTGCCCATACACACCGCAGAAGTGAGACGGACTCCGGATTGACCCGCCGATATCCGAGGCAAACTCCAGGCAAGTCAGGCCGGCCGCGAGCGCGGCGGCCGCGCCGCCAGAAGAGCCGCCCGGCGACCGCGCCGCATCCCAAGGATTGCAGGTCGTACCGTAGATGTCGTTGTAGCTCTGCCAATCCCCAAGCCGCAGCGGGACGTTCGTCTTTCCCATGACATGAGCACCGGCTGCCCTCAGGCGCTCGACGACCATTGCGTCGCTCTGTGCGAGGTGGTCCCGTTGCTCCGGCACACCCCACGTCGTCGGCAACCCAGACACGTCGAAGGTTTCCTTGACCGTCATCGGAAGGCCGTGCAGCGGTCCCAGCCGGTGTCCGCGTGCGAGCGATGCATCGGCTAGCTTCGCTGCCTCCAGCGCGCGCTCGAAGTCCCGCACCACGACAGCATTCAAAGTGCTGTCGAATCGTTCGATGCGCTCGATGTAATGCGCAGTGAGCTCGAGCGAGCTGATTCGCTTTTGTCCAATCAGCTGCGCCAGCGCAGTCGCGGACAGAAATGCCAACGCATCAGATGAGGCGTTCGATGATGGACTCACGTCCGGGCCTGAGTTGCGCTGACTGACTGCATGTCTCGCCTTTCGCCGATCTGCCGCGGAAGTCTGGACGTTTCCGGCAGGAAACGCCACTTCGAGCCAGCGGATGAGGTTGCGCTTTCCGGCGTCGTGCACCACCAGCCAATCAGCGCAAAAATGACCACCCTGCGATTTCCGTCTCTGGCCGCTCACAGATCGCCACATAGCCCCGTTCGATCGCATCGACGATGGCCGGGTCCTCCGCCACATCTGCGAACACCTCGCGCAACGCGAGGAAACGCGCGACGTCTCCAACCTGCCCGGTCGCCGCGCACCCGATCTGTGCCAGGGTGTCGGCCATCGGGTCGATCAGCGCGACGCCGGCTCGGGCCTGCCGGCACACGAAGTGCATCCAGGCGGCGATCGGCAGACACAGGCGATCGATGGGTCGGCCGGCGGCCAGCGCATCGCGGATCGTGCCGAGCAGGCGCACGGGCAGTTTCTGGCTGCCGTCCCAGGCGATCTGCGCCAGACGATGGGCGATGGCCGGATTGCCGAAGCGCTCGAGTATGGCGTCGATGTAGGCGTCCAGATCCATTGCGGCCGGGACGGTCAGCGTGGGCGCGATGTCCTCGCGCATCAGTCTTGCGACGAAAGCGGCCAAGCCCGGATGGCGCATCGCGTCGGCGACGGTCTCGACGTCCAGCAGCAGGCCGAGGTAGGCGAGCGCGCTGTGCGGGCCGTTGAGCAAGCGCAGCTTGGCGCGGTCGAAGCCGGCGATATCGTCGCTGAGGGTCACGCCGACGCGCTCCAGCGGCGGGCGGCCGTTGCAGAAGCGATCCTCCACGACCCATTGCGCGTACGGCTCGCGCTGCACGGGCCAGGCATCGTCCAGGCCCAAGGTGTCGGCGACGCGGACGCGTAACGTGTCATCGGTGGCGGGGGTGATGCTGTCGACCATCGAGCGCGGGAACGCGGCCTCGGCGTCGATCCATCTTGCGAGCGCCGGGTCGATGCGTTCGGCGAACGCGAGCACAGCGCGGCGCAGGCGCACGCCGTTGTCGGCAAGGTTGTCGCAACTGAGCACGGTGTAGGGCGCCAGGCCGGCGGCACGACGACGCGCCAGGCCGGCGACGAGATAGCCAATCGCACTGACCGGCGCATCAGGCGCGGCAAGATCGTGGACGATATCGGGATGGGCGATGTCGAGGCCGTCGCCGGCCAGGCAGTAGCCCTTCTCGGTAACGGTCAGCGTGACCAGGCGGACGGCCGGATCGGCGAGCCGGGCGAGTACGGCCGCGGCTTCGTCGCGGGCGCACAGCACTTCGCGCAATGCGCCGATGACGCGCAGCCGTGGCGTCTGTCCCAGAATCGCGAGCGTGTACAGGCCGTCCTGCGGGCGCAGCGCGTCGCGCACGTCCGGATTGCGCAATGACACCGCGCACACCGCCCAGTCGGGATCGAGCGCCAGCGCATCGTCGAAGTACACCGCTTGGTGCGCACGATGGAAGGCGCCTGCACCCAGATGCACGACGCCGATCCGGGTCGTGGCGCGATCGAAGGCCGGACGCGCGACCGCGGGCGGCAGCGTTGCGAGCAGGGTCTCGGACAGACGAAGGGCGTGCGTCATCGTTCGTCGCGCGCGTACGGGCCCAGGGTGACGCCGACGAAACCGCCGGCATGGTCGGTGCTCAGCAAGGTGGCGTCCGCATCGCGCAGCAGCCATTGCCAGTCGCCGTCGTCGGCGGCCCACGCGAACCCGATGCGTCCCGCGTCGCCGGCCACCTTCAGCCGCAGATCCGCGGCCCGCGCGATGGTGTGCTGCGCGATGATCTGCCCCGGCTGATCGACACCGGTCGCCCGTTCGACGAACACCACGGCGCCATCGTCGGCATCGCGTCGCACACCGAGCAGGTACCAGTGATTGCCGCTCTGGAATGCGGCAAGCCCGCCCACGACGCCCGCGGCCGGCATCGCCAGTGCGGTGCTGGCCTCGAAGCCGAGATGCTGCTGGCGGCGTGCGAGGAACGAAGGATTGTGCAACGTGTCCAGGCCCTCGCGTCCGGGGTGGATCGCAAGCTTCCCGGGGCGGGAGGCGAGGTCGGCCCAGTCGCGCTTGGGCACGCGTACGAACATCCATGCCGGGTCGAGCGCGGGCCCGTCGAATTCGTCGCGCCAGGTGAAGTTGCCGCTCATCGGCGCCTGATCGGCCTGGCGTGACATCCACAATGGCGCGGGCAGTCCATAGGGAATCGGCGTGTCCGGCGGCAGGATCGTCGGCCAGCCGTCGGTCCAGGTCACCGGCAGCAGGAACGTCTCACGCCCAGTGTTGTAGTGGCGCACGTCGTAGTTGCGACTGGCCAGGAACACCGCCCACCAACTGCCGTCCGGTCCCTGGACCAGATCGGCGTGGCCGGCGTTGGTCACCGGCAACGCCCGCTCAGGCGGCAAGTCGCGCTGGGTCAGGATCGGGTTGTCTTCGTACGGCGTGTAGGGTCCCCAGACGTCGCGGCTGCGCAGGATGACCTGCGAATGCTGTGGGCCGGTGCCGCCTTCGGCGTTGTTGAGGTAGTACCAGCCGTCGACCTTGTACAGGTGCGGGCCTTCGATCCAGATCGGGTTGTCTTCGGGTTTCACGCCGCCGTCGATCAGCACCTTGCGCGGGCCGACCGGCGTCAGCGTCGCGATGTCGATCGCCTGCAGCCAGATCGCGCGGTGGCCGTCGTAGCGCACCGGCCCGTCAGGCGCGTCGTTGTTGAGGAGGTAGGCGCGGCCGTCGTCGTCGAAGAACAACGACGGATCGATGCCGCCGATGCCGGGCAGCCAGACCGGGTCCGACCAGGGCCCGGCCGGGTCGGTGGCGGTGACGATGAAGTTGCCGCCGGCATCGACCGCGGTATTGACCACATAGAACGTGCCGTCGTGATACTCGATCGTCGGCGCGAACACGCCACGCGACAGGCCCAGGCCGTCGAAGTCGAGCTGGTCGGGACGATGGATCGCATTGCCGATCTGGGTCCAGTGCACCAGGTCCTCGCTTTCGAAGATCGGGATGCCCGGGAAGTAGGTGAAGGTCGACGCGACCAGGTAGAACTTCCCGTTGGCCGCGACGATGCTCGGGTCGGAATGGAAGCCGGCGAGAATCGGGTTGCGGAAGTGACCCGCCGGCAGCGGCGCCTCGAACGCCCGGTCGCTTCCGCTGTACTCGAACCAGTCGAACAGCACGGGCTCGGGATCGGGCCGGTTCGCGGCGACAACCGGCGCTGCAACGATCGCGACCAGCAGGCCGGCCGCAAGTGCGCGCAGCCAGCTGTGCGGGGAGACGCGTGGGGACGGCCCCGTTGTCGGCGCGCCCATCACCAGTCCCACATCCCGCCGTCTTCCAGGCGCGCGACCGGCAGTTGCTTGGGCGTGTATGGGTACTTCGCGGCCAGCGCCTCGTCGATGTCGACGCCGTGCCCGGGCGTGTCGCCCACGTGCAGCCGGCCGGCGCGGAATGCGTAATCGTGTGGGAACACTGCCAGGATCTCCTCGCCATGGAACATGTATTCCTGGATGCCGAAGTTCGGCACCCAGGTATCGAAATGCAGCGCTGCGCCCATCGTGACCGGCGACAGGTCGGTCGCGCCGTGGAAGCCGGTGCGCACCTGGTGCAGGCCGGCGAAATCGGCGAGCCGGCGGATGTGGGTGATGCCGCCGCCGTGGACGATCGTGGTGCGGATGTAGTCGATCAGCTGCCGCTCGATCAGGTGCTTGCAGTCCCAGATCGAGTTGAACACCTCGCCCACCGCGAGCGGGGTGACCGAATGCTGGCGGATCAGTTCGAACGCGGCCTGGTGCTCGGCCGGGGTCGCGTCCTCGAGCCAGAACAGCCGATAGGGCTCGACATCGCGGGCCAGGCGCGCCGCTTCGATGGGCGAGAGCCGGTGATGCACGTCGTGCAGCAGCTCGACCGTATTGCCGTGGTCGGCGCGCAGTTGTTCGAACAGCCTCGGTGCCGTTTCCAGGTAGCGCGGTGTGTTCCAGACGGTCTCGGCCGGCAGCTCGCTTTCGGCCGGCTCGTAGGGTTTGCCGGCCGTGGAGATGCCGTACGCCTTCTTGACGCCCGGCACGCCGCACTGGGCGCGCACGGCCAGGAACCCGCGCTCGAGATACATGCCGACCTCGTCGCTGGCCTCGGCGATGTCGCGGCCGTTGGCGTGCGCGTAGACCAGCGCGCCTTCGCGCGAGCGGCCGCCAAGCAACTGGTACAGCGGCATGCCGGCCATCTTGCCCAGGATGTCCCACAGCGCGACGTCGACCGCGGCGATCGCGGTCATCGTTACCGGCCCGCGGCGCCAATACGCACCGCGGTACAGGAACTGCCACAGGTCCTCGATGCGGCCCGCGTCGCGGCCGATCAGGTTCGGCACGACGTGGTCCTGCAGGTAGGCGGCGACCGCAAGCTCGCGGCCGTTGAGCGTGGCATCGCCCAGGCCGTAGATGCCTGAGCGGGTGACGATCTTGAGCGTGACGAAATTGCGGCCGGGACAGGTGACGATGACGCGCGCCTCGACGATCTCGCGATCGTGGCGGCTGCTGTGGTGGCTGGGTTCGGTGTGGACGGACATGTGGACGACTCTGGATGCGATGGTGGTGGCGGATGAGGGCATCTCCCGCGCCTGGGTGGCCCCCATCCGCCTTCGGCACCTTCCCCCGCACGCGGGGGAAGGCTCTGGATGTCAACGGATCTCGATCTCGAACGGCCCCGGCGGCTGGCCAGCGCGGTCGAACAGATTGACCAGCGGGTTGTCGGCCCAGGCATAGCGCACGCGGACCGGCGCAGGAACGCCCGGCGCCTGCAGGTGCACGCGGTCGCCATCGAGCGTGGCCTGCGCCCAGCGGCAGCTGCCGGCGCCCGCACCGCACAGTTCGAAGCCGACCGGCCCCGGCGCGCCGTAGGCGACCAGGCCACCATCGACCGCGTCGAACGTCACCACGACCGTGCCGGCCTCGCGCCGGGCGCTGCGCGGCACCGGGCCGCTCGGCGCCAGCGTCTCGCCGTAGACCGCGTGGCGTGCAGCGCGCGCGAGCCGGCGGCCGATCGCCTGCTTGTTGGCCGGGTGGATGTCGTCGGCCTCGCCCAGGTCGATGGTCACCGCGAGCGCCGCATGCGGCTCGGCGGCGACCCGGCGTTGCGCTTCGCGCAGCGTCGCCCAACCGCTCTCGCCTGGCGCCTGGGTCGGCGCGCCGTAGTTGGGCAACTGCACCACCAAGAACGGCAAGATTGGATCGCCGAAGCGCATGCGCCAGTCGTCGCGCAGGTTGCGCAGCAGGCCGGCGTAGGCGCCGGCCTCGCCTGTGTTCGCTTCGCCCTGGTACCAGACCACGCCCCGCAGCGCGGCGCCGGCCAACGGCGCGATCATCCCGTTGTACAGCGTCGACAGGCCCGCCGCGGATTGCCAGGGCGCACGCGGCGGTGCGCCGGTCTCCGGCGGCACGATGCGGTAGCGCCAGCCGGGGTCGAGCGGCACGACCGCGCCGTCGGCCAGCCGCAGCCGGTGCGCGGACGCCGGCCCGGCCAGTCCGCCCTCGCGGTAGGTGTCGAGCACGTTGACGACGATCGTGTTCTCGCCCGCGCGCAGCAGGCCATGCGGCAGCGGGTACTCGCGCGGGGTACCGGCGCCGTAGCTGCTGCCCACCGCGGTGCCGTTGACCCAGGTCAGGTCCATCTCGTCGGCGGGGCCGAGCAGCAGCGTGGCGTCCTGCGCCGCCTGCGCGGCGGTCAGACGCACCGACGTCCGGTACCAGACCATGCCGTCGAACGTCGCCAGTTCGAGCACGCCCCATCGCTCCCACGCGCCGAGCGCGTGCGGGGCTGCGCGCCAGTCGCCGGACACGGTCTCGGTCCAGGGCCGGTCGTCGGCGGACACGCCCGGCGCCTGCAACCACCACGCGGCCCAGCGCTCGCCCCAGCGCGCGGCAGCCTGCATCGGGTCGTCGTGGTAGAGCGCGAGCACGTCGAGGTCTTCGCCCGGATGGCCGCCCGCGCGCAAGGCCTCGCCGCTGGTCCAGGCCTGGACGCGCGAACCGCCCCATGCGGCTTCGATCAGACCCATCGGCACGTCCACGGTCTTGCGCAGTTCGCGGGCGAAGTAGTAACAGGCGGCCGAAAAGTCGCGCACGCTCTCCGGCGTGACCCGTTGCCAGGCGGTGGGCTCGGGGAAGCGCGCCAACGGCACCGGGCTGCTCACCTGCGGTACGGTCAACAGGCGGATTTCGGGCACGTCGGCACTGGCGATCTCGGCGCGGGCATCGAGCGAGCGCCAGACCTGCAGTTCCATGTTCGACTGGCCCGAACACAGCCACACATCGCCGACCAGCAGGTCGCGGACGGTCCGGGTGGTCTCGCCGGCACGCACGGTCAGGGTGTGCGGGCCGCCGGCAGGCAGGGCTGGCAGTTCGGCCTGCCAACGACCGCTCGCGTCGGCGCGTGCCTGCGCGCGGCGGTCGGCAAGCGCCAGGTGGACCACGGTGCCGGCCGGCGCCTCGCCCTGCAGGCGCAAGGGGCGATCGCGCTGGAGAACCGCGCGGTCCTGGATCAGCGGATGCAGCAATGCAGCCTCACCCGTGTCGGCGTGGGCGAGCGGTGCGAGCGCGAGCAGCAGCGCGAGCAGGACATGGGGGCGGGCAAGGCCTCTGCCCCCACCCGGCGCCGGAGGCGCCGACCTCCCCCGCATACGGGGGAGGTGCGCGAAGGCTGGCGTCGACGCGCCTGGATGCAGCTTCAGTGCACGCCCGCGATCCTGTGCGGACTGCGCGAGCGCACGCACGCCGTTCTGTGCGGAAGGCGCGACGGCCCCTGCGCAGCCCGGTGCGGACTGCGCGACCGCACGCCCCCAGTCCTGTGCGGAAGGCGCGACGGCCCTCCCGTGGTGCTGCGCGACATGCTCGACTGCCCTCTCCCAGTGCTGCGCGGCATGCTCGACGGCCCTCCCCCGGTGCTGCGCGGCATGCTCGACGGCCTTCTCCCGGTGCTGCGCGACATGCTCGACTGCCCTCCCCCGCATGCGGGGGAGGGTTGGGTGGGGGCGGCCGTTCATCGGGTGTCTCCCGGTGCGTGCGGAAATTCGAGCGACTGGTAGTCCGCCAGCGGGTGCGTCGGCGGGGCGATGCCGTCGGGAAGCGGACGGCCGGAGATCGACTGGAAGTACGCGATGCTGGCGTCGCGCCACCATTGCGCTTCCTGCGCCTGGATCGCGAGGAACGCGGCGACCTGCGCATGCCGCTCGGCATCGATGCGCCCGTCCAGGCCTGCCCAGGTCTCACGCATGCTGCGTACCGTCGCGACGCCACGGTCGTAGTGGTGCACCAGTTCGTCCCACAACGGACGCCCCGATGCCATCGGGCGGTCCCAGGGGACATGGTGGAACCACAGCAACAGCGACTCGGGCACGCGGTCGGGATCGTCGAACACGTCCGCCACCGGCGGGGCGTACTGCGAGACTGCATCGCTGCCGCGGCGGCTGCGGTCGAAGCCGATGCCCGAGCGGGTGGCGCGGTGGTAGTAGACCGAGGTCCAGTCCGCGCGCGGGCCGCCCTCGACCCACGGGCCGGGGCCGTAATGGTGGCCGCGGCCCATCAGGTGGTGCAGGCCGAGCGCACCGGTGTAGTCGACCACGGCCTCGCGCGAGCCCATCATCATGCCGACGATCGGCGCGACCACCGCCGGGTCGTTGCCGAACGTCATGCGGGTCCATTCCTCGGCGATGTCGCGCGACGAACGCTCCGGGCTCCAGGCCAGCCGCCCGTAGGCGTACCAGTTGGCCTGGTCGAAGTGCGAGCCGCTCCAGTTACGGTCGGTGCCGATGTTGGCCACACCGGCGATGCCGGTCAGCGCGCTTCTGCCAGGCACATCACGGTCCAGCGAGCCGTCGATCACCCGCGCGACGGTCGCGCCCTCCCCCCGCACCTGCGTATCGGCGCGCAGCACCTCCTCGTACAGCGGCCCGAGGTAGGCCAGGTGCGTCGAGAAGCCGAGGTACTCCTTGGTGATCTGGAACTCCATCATCAGCGGGGTCTTCGGCATCGCGCCGAACAGCGGATGGAACGGTTCGCGCGGCTGGAAATCGATCGCGCCGTTCTTGACCTGCACGATCACGTTGTCGCGGAACGCGCCGTCGTGCGGCACGAACTCGGTGTAGGCCTGTTTGTGGCGGTCGTCGGGTTCGTCGTGGGAGTAAACGAACGCCCGCCACATCACGATGCCGCCGTACGGCGCCAGCGCATCGGCCAGCAGGTTGGCGCCGTCGGCATGCGAGCGGCCGTAGTCCTGCGGGCCGGGCTGGCCCTCGGAGTTGGCCTTGACCAGAAAGCCGCCGAAGTCCGGGATCGCCGCATAGATCTCCTCGGCCTTGGCCTGCCACCAGCGCTGGACCGCCGGGTCCAGCGGATCGGCGGTCTGCAGCCCCCCGATCTCGATCGGCGCGCTGAAGCGCGCGGACAGGTACACGCGAATGCCCCAGGGCCGGAAGATGTCCGCCAGCGCGGCGACCTTCTCCAGGTACATCGGCGTCAGCACGTCGGCGTTGGCGTTGACGTTGTTGAGCACGGTGCCATTGATGCCGATCGAGGCGTTGGCGCGGGCGTAGTCGGTGTAGCGCGGGTCGCGCCAACCGGGCAGCCGGTGCCAGTCCCAGATCGACTGGCCGGCGTAGCCGCGCTCGACGTGGCGGTCGAGGTCGTCCCAGTGGTTGAGCACCCGGCGCTCGATCCGCGGCGCCTCGCGCAGGTCGAGGTTGGCGATCGGCTGGCCGGTCTGCAGCAGCCCCAGGAACGCGAATGCGCCATAGAGCGCGCCGACGTCGGTGTTGGCGGCGACGACGGTCGCCGGATGCCCGTCCACGCGCGTCGAACGGATCAGGTAGCCCGCCTGGCCGAGGTCGCCCAGGTCCAGCGCCAGCCGGGCGATCGCCGGCAGCGACTGCGGCGTTCCCACCAGCAACGCGCCGGTGCGGTCGATGCGGCCGGCCAGGGTAGGCGCCCGCCCCTGCAGCCCCCGTAGGCCGCGCAGCAGTTCATCACGGGTCGCGCGCTGGGTCGGCGTCGCATCGGGGGTCGTCAGCTGCGAGACCCGCGGCGCCTCGGGTCCGCGCCCGGCCCCTGCCTCGGCGTAGCGCAGCCACAGCGCATACCCGTCCTCGGCCTGCGCCGGCACCGGGCCGACCAGCGCGGCCAGCGCCAGCACCGCCGCCGGCCACGCCGGCCGGATCCAGTCGCGGAACCAGATAGTTAGCGGTAACATCCCCAACATCCCATCACCTCCCCTTGGACGGCTTCACTCCAGTTCCCTTAGCCTTGCGGACGGGGCCTGCACACCGCCGTCCGGACGAAGGAACGCTTTTGGACAAGCCGAAGAAATCGGTCCGCCGCAAGACCCGCGGCGTCACCATCGATGAGGTCGCCGCACTGGCCGGTGTGTCGCCGATGACGATCTCGCGGGTCATCAACGGCCAGGGCAAGGTGCGCGACACCACCCGAGAGCGGGTGATGCGCGCGGTGCGCGAGCTCAACTACACCCCCAATCTGGCGGCCAGCTCGCTTGCCGCCGCGCAGCACACCCGCATCGCGCTGATCTACACCAACCCCAGCGGCGCGTACCTGCGCGAACTGCTGGTCGGCTTGCTGCGCGTCGCCTCGCGCACCCCGATCCAACTGGTGGTCGATTACTGGGACGACCTCGATGCCGAGGCCGAGCGCAAGGCCGCGCGCGCCCTGGGCAAGCGCGTCGATGCCGTGATCCTGCCGCCGCCGCTGTGCGAATCGCGCGCGGCGGTGACCGAATTCGTACGCGCAGGCATTCCGGTCGTCGCGATCGCCTCCGGGCGCTTCAGCGACGATATTTCCTGCGTGCGCATCGACGACTTCCGTGCGGGCAAGGAACTGGCCGAGCACATGATCGAACGCGGCCACACCCGGATCGGCTTCATCAAGGGCCGCGCCGATCTGAGCGCGAGCACCCGGCGCTTCCAGGGCTTCCAGGCCGCGCTCGAGGACGCCGGGATCGCGTTCGACCCGACGCTGGTGCAGCAGGGCGACTACACCTACCGCTCGGGGCTGAAGGCGGCCGAGAAGCTGCTGGCCCATCGCAAGCCGCCGAGTGCGATCTTCGCCAGCAACGACGACATGGCCGCCGCGGCGATCTCGGTCGCCCATCGCCGCGGGCTCGACGTACCGCGCGATCTGTCGGTCGTCGGCTTCGACGACACCTCGGCCGCGACCACCGTGTGGCCCGAGCTCACGACCATCCACCAGCCCATTGCCTCGATGGCCGACGCGGCGATCGACATGTTGCTGCGCGGAATCCGTCGCAACGATGCCAGCACCCGCGTGCTCACCGATCGCGTGGTGCCGCACCGGCTGGTCGCACGCGATTCGGTCGCCGCCCCGCCGAAGAAGAAGTAGCGCACCCTGCCCGCTTGCGGCGCGCCCGAGGGGCGCGCCGGTGACAACGCTCGCGATGGCGGGCAGACGGTGCATCGGGCTCAGCGCAGCAGGTACTGGTTGAGCAGGTTCTCGTACGCCTCCTGGCGACCACTGCGCTGCTTCGGCTCACCCGCCTTGGCGGCGATCGCATGCAGGTCGCTCAGCGACAGCCGGCCCTGCTCGAACGCCTGGCCATCGCCGCCATCGAAGCTGGCATAGCGGTCGCGGCGCCATTGCTCCCACGGCGACTCGTGCAGCAGCGCATGCGCCACTTCAAGGCCGCGCGCAAACGCATCCATGCCGCCGATGTGCGCGATGAACAGGTCTTCCATGTCGGTCGATTCGCGGCGCGGCTTGGCATCGAAGTTCAGGCCGCCTTCCAGGCCGCCCTGGCGCAGCACCACCAGCATCGCGCCGACCGTGTCGTACAGGTCGGTCGGGAACTGGTCGGTATCCCAACCGTTCTGCGCATTGCCGCGATTCGCGTCGATGCTGCCAAGCAGCCCGTGGTCGGAGGCGACCTGCAGGTCGTGCTCGAAGGTGTGCCCGGACAGCGTTGCGTGGTTGGCCTCGATGTTGAGCTTGAAATCCTTGTCCAGTCCGTGCGCCTTCAAAAAGCCCGCGCAGGTCGCGCTGTCGAAGTCGTACTGGTGCTTCATCGGCTCCATCGGCTTGGGCTCGATCAGGAAGTTGCCCTTGAGTCCGATGCTGCGTCCGTAGTCGCGCGCCATCGTCAGAAACCGCGCGAAGTGCGCCAGCTCGCGCTGCATATCGGTGTTGTGCAGGCTGGCGTAGCCTTCGCGGCCGCCCCAGAACACGTAGTGCTCGCCGCCCAGTTCCACGGTCGCCTCCAGCGCCGCCTTGACCTGCACCGCCGCCCGCGCGACCACCGCGAAGTCCGGGTTGGTCGAAGCGCCGTTCATGTAGCGCGGATGCGAGAACAGATTCGCCGTGCCCCACAGCAACTTCATGCCGGTCGCGGCCTGGCGTTCCTTGGCCAGCGCGACCATGTGCTTGAGATTCTTCTCGTACGCGCCGATGTCGTCGGCGTCGGGCGCCAGGTCGACGTCGTGGAAGCACCAGTACGGCACGCCGAGCTTGGTGAAGAACTCGAACGCGGCATCGAGCTTGGCCTCGGCCGCCGCCAGGGGCGCACCGCCGTCCCACGGGAAGCGCCGCGTGCCCGGACCGAAGGGATCGGCGCCGGCATTGCAGAACGTGTGCCAGTAGCACACCGCAAAGCGCAGGTGCTCGGCCATCGTCTTGCCGCCGATTGTCTTGCCGGCGTCGTAGACCTTGAAGGCCAGCGGATTGTCGGAGGCCTTGCCCTCGAAGGGGATCTGGCCGATGCCGGGAAAGTACTCCCGGCTGCCGATGAAGGGGGTCGTGGTCATATGCGGTCCCGTGTTGGCGTGGAGTGGACGGATCGGCAGGCGCTGTGCGCCTACGCGGCCGGCGGCGCGGCGTACAGCGGCCGCACCGCGTCGAGGTGGTCGGTGAAGCGCCGGTAGGCGGCGCGGTAGGCCGGCGCGCGGCTCGGCTCGGGCGTGCATGCGCGCGCGGGATCGGTCGCGACATGCGCGGCCGCCAGCGCTTCCATCGATGTGGCATCGCCCTGCGCGCGGCCAAGCGCCCACAGCGCCTGCAGCGCCGCACCGAACGCCGCGCCCTCGCCCTGCACCGGCACATCCACCGGCAGCGCGAACACATCGGCGACCAGTTGCCGCCAGGCCGCGCTGTTGGCGCCGCCGCCGGTCAGCACGATGCGATCGAACGCCATGCCGGCCGACACGAACGCGTCGAAGCCGTACTTCAGGCTGTAGGTCGCGCCTTCCATCGCCGCGCGGTACAGATGCGCGGCGTCCATGTTGTGCGCGGACAGGCCGGTCAGCACGCCGCGCCCCAGCGGCAGGTCGGGCGTGCGCTCGCCGTTGAGGAACGGCAGCAAGCTCAGCCCGCCGGCGCCCGGTGCGGTCGCGTCGATATGCGCATCGCCCTCGCGGGTCGAAAAGCCGAACATGCGTGCGACCTGCTCGGTCGCCACCGTGCAGTTCATCGTGCAGATCAGCGGCAGCCAGCCGCCGGTCGAGTCGCAGAATGCGGCCCAGGCGCCCGAGTCCGATACCACCGGCGTATCGCTGTAGGCGAACAACGTCCCCGAGGTGCCCAGGCTCATGGCCAGCCGGCCCGGTACCACGCAGCCGGTGCCGATCGCCGCCATCATGTTGTCGCCGCCACCGGCCGACACCCGCAGTTGCGGCGACAGCCCGAGTTCGGCGGCGATCTCGGACCGGACCGGGAACAGCGCATCGGCCTCGACCAGTGGCGGCAGGCAGGCCGACAGGTCGCGCTCGGGGTCGGTGGCGGCCAACAGCGCCGGCGACCAGTCCCGCGTGCGGACATCCAGCCAGCCGGTGCCCGACGCATCGCCGTGCTCCATCCAGCGCGCGCCGGTGAGCCAGACGTTGACGTAGTCGTGCGGCAGCGCGATCGCCGCCAGCTTCGCGTAGGCCTCCGGTCGATGGGCTTTCGTCCACGGCAGCTTGGAGGCGGTATAGCCGGCCAGGATCGGATTGCCGGCCTGCGCGATGCAGGCCGCCACGCCGCCGACGGCGTCCATGATCGGTGCGCATTGTGCGCTGGTGCTGGTATCGCACCACAGCTTGGCCGGTGCCAGCACCTGCCCTTCGGCATCGAGCGGCACGAAGCCGTGCTGCTGGCCCGAAACGCCGAGCGCGGCGATACGCGCACGCAGCGTCGGGTCGACTGCGGCAAAGCAGGCACGGATCGCATCGAGCCAGTCCGATGGATGCTGCTCCCGGCTGCCGTCATCGCCCGCGATCAGTTCCAGCGCCCGGCCCTGCAGCGCCAGCACCTGCCGCGATGCCGGGTCGTAGACCACGAGCTTGACACTCTGCGTGCCCAGATCGAGACCGGCGACGAGGCTCATGCGCGCACCCTCGACAAGAAAAAGTTAGCGCTACCATTCTTCGGGCTAAAAAAAACGGCACGGCTTGGAGCAGGCAGCGGCATGGGCGCGCTCGGCGTCAATCGGCGGTGCAGGCACTGTAGCCATTTGTCGCCGAACATGCTTGCTGCGGTGCGCCATCGACGTGCGTTGCGTGGCGTCCACTCAGCGCGCCCGCAACCACGCCTGGCCGTCGCCGGCACATTCCGGCGTGAAGCCGCGGACCTCGACGCCCGGCAACAGCAGCCCTTCCAGTTCCGACAGGCGGCGGATCCACAGCGATTCGGCGATCACCGCGATGCGGTCGAAACGCCGCACCGCGCGCAGCAACGCCGGCAACCGCGAAAACTCGACTGCGACCGCACCGAAAGACGGCAGGTCGACGTTGCGCACGCGATAGAGCAGCGCGCCGCCCTCGATGCCGTCCGCGCCCTCGACGAACGCATCGATCAGTCCCGCCATCGTCTCCCGGTCGAACCGGCCGTCGATCTCGACGTCGATCCGATCCGGCGCCACACGGATCACAGTGAACATGCCGGCCTCGCCTCTATCGGTCGAATGCGAAGCTAGACCGCCGCGCGTCAATAGCGAGCGAATGACGCATGCGTCGACTCGGCGACGCACGCACGACCTGCCGCGCGACCGACCGTCGCGACGGCAGCGCCGCGACATCGCCCATCAAGCCCTCGATGGCAGCGTCCCGCCGCCCTGCCCGCTGCTGCGCGCCAGAAGGCGCAGCAGCAGCGCCGCGACACACGCCGCCGCGACGTTGCAGGCCATGCCGGCGACGAAGGCATCGGCGTAACGCGCACGCAGGTCGTCGCCGACAGCGCCCGACAGCGCCGCGCCGAACACCATGCCGACGATCGCCACGCCGAAGGCCGCGCCGACCTGCTGCAACGTCGAGACCACGCCCGAGGCCATGCCCGCGCGCGCCGCATCGACGGTGCCGAGTACGAGATTGAGCAGCGGCGTCATGATCAGCCCCTGCGCAGCGCCGACGACGACCAGCGTCGGCACTAGGTGCGCAGGCGACAGCGCCCCGCCGGCGCTGTACACCTGGCCGACGAGCCAGGCGAGCGAGACGGCATAGACCACCGCCGCGACCGCGAGCGCCCCCGGGCCGAAGCGGGCCACCAGCCGCGGCGCCGACAGCGACGCCAACACGAAGCCGACGCTGCACGGCGCGAACAACAGCCCGGCCGCCAGCGGGTCGAGTCCGAAGCCCGACTGCACGAGCAACGCAAAGCACAGGAAGAACGAACTCGAGGTCGAGTAGACCAGCAGCACCAGGACACCGCCGATGGCGAACTGCCGATCGCACAGCAAACGCATGTCCACCAACGGGTCCTGACCGCGCAGACGGCGCCGGACCTGCTGTCGCGCGAACACGGCCAGCAGGACAGCACCGGCCACCAGCGCGATCCGCATCCAGGCCGGCCAACCGTGCGCGGGCCCTTCGAGCAACGGCACCAGCAACAACCCCAGCCCGGCACCGACCAGGGCCACGCCGCCCCAATCGAGGGTCGGGCGCTCGGGCGCGCGCGATTCGGGCACCAGGCGCGCCATCGCGATCGCCAGCACGCCGATCGGGACATTGATCAGGAAGATCGTGCGCCAGCCCAGCCCGGCGATGTCGGCATGCACCAGCCAGCCGCCCAACACCTGGCCGGCGATCGCGGCCAGACCCAGGGTCATACCGAGCAGACCGAACGCACGGCGGGCGGCGGCCCCCTGGAAATGCACGCGGATCGAGACGTAGACCTGCGGGAACAGCAACGCCGCCGCCAGCCCCTGCAGCACCCGCGCGGCAATCAGGACGCCGGCATCGGGCGCAAGTCCGCACAACGCCGAGGCCAGCGCGAATCCCGCCATGCCGACCACGAACAGTCGGCGACGGCCATGGCGGTCGCCGAGCCGGCCGCCTGCGATCAGCAACACGCCAAACGCGAGCTCGTACCCGGCGACCACCAATCCCACCTGCGCCAGGCTCGCGTCCAGCGTGGCCTGCATCGACGGGATCGCGACATTGACCACGAACAGATCGAAGATCGTCACAAAGCCTGCGAGCAGCAGCACGGCCAAGCCCAGCCAGGGCGGGCGGGCTGTGACGGCCACATCGGCGGCATTGGGAACGGGCGGTGACGCAGCGGCGCGGCAATCGGGCATGACGAGGGTCCGAACAAGGGAACCGGAGTCTGGCGCCGCCCGAATCCGGTTACAATTTGTCGGTTTATGGTGTTACTTGAAGCAACCGATGCCCGATCGATGAATCGCCTGCAACGCGCCCGCCCCGAACTGTCGAGCTTCCTGCGGACCTGCCGCGCGCGCCTGTCGCCGACCGATGTCGGCCTGCAGAACGGCGGCCGTCGGCGCACACCGGGCCTACGCCGCGAAGAGGTCGCCGCGCTCGCGGGTGTGGGCCTGAGCTGGTACACGTGGCTCGAACAAGGACGCGACATCGGTGTTTCGTCGACGTTCCTCGACAACCTGGCACGGGTGCTGCGGCTCGATGCCGCCGAGCGTCGCCACCTCTACCTGCTCGCGCACGCGCGGCCGCCGGCCGAACCCGGGCGCACGTTCTGCCAGGTTCCGCCGCTGGTCCGGCGCTTGATGGACGATCTCGCCCCGCACGCGGCGCATGTGCTCAACCTGCGCTGGGACGTGCTGGCGTTCAATGCGCCGGCCGATGCGCTGTTCGGCTTCGGTACGCATCCGCCCGAACGCCGCAACCTGCTCTGGTTGCTGTTCACCGATGAGCGCATGCGCACGCGCATCGTCGACTGGGACATCCAGGCGCGCGCCATGCTCTCGAGCTTTCGCCGCGACCATGCCCGCGGCGCGCAGGATGCCGACGCCCAGGCCCTGGTCGAGTCACTGCGCCGGGCATCGCCGGCGTTCGCGGCCTGGTGGGCGCACCACGATGCCGGCGCACCCTGCAACGGGGAGCGTCGGCTGTGCGTGGACGGCGCGCCGGCCGTCTTCGAGCACACGATGCTGACGATCGACGAGGAACGTCACCTGCGCCTGGTGGTCCATGCGCGACGCGACCCAGCGGCCGGCTGATCGCGGCCGCCATCCGTCGTCGTCAAGGCCGCGCGGCCCCGCGGCCGTGCTCGTCAGACCAGCGTCGCGACCGCGATGAAGCGCCAGATGCCGAGCCCGGCCATCGTCAGCAGCAGCGCGAAGGTCAGCATCGCGCCACCGAAGCGGCCAATCGAATAGCCGGCCGAGCCGCCGAGCCCGACGGCGTGCAGCACGCGCGCCAGCAACAGCGCCAGGCCCAGGGTCCACAGCAGCCGGGTGTCGAACGCGGCGAGTTCGAGCAGCGCCAGCATCAACAGCGCCAACGGCACGTATTCGCCGAAGTTGGCCTGCACGCGGATCTTGCGCGCCAGGACCGGGTCGCCGCCGGTGCCGATGCCGACCTTGGCACTGCCGCGGTGCAGCGCCACCCGCACCGACAACACGACGTACAGCACGACATGCAGCGATGCGATCAATAGCGAGATGCGCGGGGTCATCGTGCGTGCTCCATCGTGTTCGCTTCCTTGGCTCGTGTGAGGTCCGTACGCGCCCTGCCGCCGTTCGCCGCCGGCTCGACCTTCGCCGCGCCCACCGGATTGCGTGGGTCGCTGCCGCCGGTCAACGTGCCGTTGGCGCGGTTCCACAGCACGGTCTGCAGGTTACCCCAGACGTGGCTCGAACCCCGTCCTCCGGCGGCGCGATCGCCGGGCAGGTCGACGGTGTGGCCCATCGCGCGCAGCCGCGCCGCGGTGTCGGCGGAGAATGCATCGGACTCGGCCGAGATCGTGTCGGGCATCCACTGGTGGTGATAGCGCGGCAGCGCCGCGACGGCCTGGGCGTCGAGTCCGGCGTCGTAGCCGAGTACGCCCAGCAGCACCATCGTGATGATCCGGCTGCCGCCGGGCGTGCCCAGCACCGCGACGCGGTCGGGCGATTCGAGGAAGGTCGGCGTCATCGAGCTCAGCGGACGCTTGCCCGGCCGCGGCGCATTGGCATCGAAGCCCATGACCCCGAACGCGTTGGGCACGCCGGGCTGCAGCGCGAAGTCATCCATCTCGTTGTTGAGCAGCACCCCGGTGCCGGGCGCGACCAGGCCGCTGCCGAACAGCAGATTCACTGTCTGGGTGACCGCGGCGCGGTTGCCGGCGGCATCGACGATCGAGAAGTGCGTGGTCTCCTCGTCCTCCAGCGGCGTCGGATCGCCCGAGAGCAGGTCGCTGGGCGTGGCCTTGGCCGGGTTGATCGTCGCACGCAGCCCGGCGGCGTAGTCGCGGCTGCGCAGCGTGCGCTCGGGGATCTTCACAAAATCCGGATCGCCCAGGTAGAACGTGCGGTCGCGGAACGCGCGGCGCATCGACTCGACGACCAGATGCGTACGCGCGGCATCGTCGAGCGCCGGCAGGTCGTAGGGCTCGAGGATCTGCAGCATCTGCGCCATCGCGATGCCGCCCGACGATGGCGGCGGTGCGGTCGTGACCGTCCAGTCGTGGTAGCGGAAACGGATCGGCGCCCGCTCGACGACCCGGTACCCAGCCAGATCCTCGGCGGTCCACTGCCCGCCCTCGGCATTGACCCCGGCCACTAGCTTCTCGCCGGTCGGCCCGCGATAGAAGCCGTCGAAACCGCGCTCGGCGAGCAGCCGCAGCGTCTGCGCCAGCTCCGGCTGGCGGAACAGGTCGCCCTCCTGCGGCGCTCGGCCGCCGGCCAGGAATACCGCGCGCGTGCCCGGGTACCGCTCCATGACCTGGCGCCGCGACTGGTAGCCGCGCGCGAACCGGGCATAGACCGGGAAGCCGTCCTCGGCGGAACCGGACGCCCGGGCCAGCGACTGAGCCAGCGGCGGCCGGGCGAATCGGGCGGCAAAGTGCACGAAAGCGCGCGCCAC